>NZ_LPVJ01000007.1 GCF_001516615.1 Ferroacidibacillus organovorans
TACGGCAACCGCCCGGCAGGGAGATCGCCCGCAAGGGGATCGTCCGTACGGCAACCGCCCGCAGGGAGACCGTCCACAAGGGGATCGTCCGTACGGCAACCGCCCACAAGGGGAGAGAACAGGGGGCTATGCCGGCGGAGGAGCGCGCTCTGGCGGAGCGGCACAGGGTGGCAACCGCTCGTTTGGAGATCGTCCTGCGCGCTCTTCTGACGCTTTGCGGTCTGGGTTTGGTCCAGACCGCAAACCGGCAGGTCGAAACGACTCGCGTGGAGGAAGGCCGTTTGGCGGCGCTGCCGCGGGTTCACCGATTAGTTCGGATCGCGGGGGACAGAACAACGCTTCTCGCAAACGCGGTGGCGATCGCAACCAAAGCAGCCGAAACGCGTCATCTGATCGCCGCGAAAACGCGCGCAAGATTCAACCCCCCCGCGGTCGCAAAGGGCGCGCGGAGCAGGTGACGCGTGTGTTTGAAGGCCCGCGCACCATCAAGGTCGATGGACCAATGACGGTGAGTGAATTTGCCCATATGCTCCGGCGTGAGGCGTCTGAAGTGATCAAAAAGCTTCTGTTTTTGGGCGTGCTCGTCACGATTAACCAAGAAATTGACACAGACACGATGGTGCTTGTCGGCAATGAGTTTGGGACTGAAGTGGAAGTGTCGGCACCGCGCGATATTGAAGCGGAAGAGATGCTCCATGAAGAAGTTGACGCGGAGACGCTTGAGCACCGCGCGCCGATTGTCACGATCATGGGTCACGTCGATCACGGAAAAACGACACTGCTTGACTCGATTCGCGAGACCAATGTCACGGCGTCTGAGGCGGGTGGAATCACGCAGCACATCGGGGCATACCAAGTTGAAATCAACCACAAAAAGATTACCTTTCTCGATACGCCTGGTCACGAGGCTTTTACCACGATGCGGGCGCGTGGCGCGCAGATCACCGATATCACGGTGCTTGTCGTCGCTGCGGATGACGGTGTGATGCCACAGACGATCGAGGCGATCAACCACGCGAAGGCGGCCAATGTGCCGATTATCGTGGCGGTCAACAAGATGGATAAACCGGGCGCCAATCCGGATCGCGTCAAACAAGAGCTGACGGAACACGGACTTGTCGCTGAAGAGTGGGGCGGCGATACCATCTTCGTGCCGGTTTCGGCGCTCAAGCGTGAGGGGATCGACACGCTGCTTGAAATGATCCTCCTCGTCGCGGAAGTGGCTGATCTCAAGGCGAGTTTATCCAGCCGCGCACGCGGATCTGTCATTGAGGCACAGCTTGACAAAGGTCGCGGACCTGTGGCAACCATTCTTGTGCAAACGGGTAGCTGCGCGTGGGTGATGTGGTTGTCGCCGGGAATACGTATGGAAAAGTGCGGGCGATGGTCAATGATCGCGGACGCCGCGTCAAGGAAGCGTACCCGTCTACTCCGGTTGAGATTATCGGTCTTGGCGATGTGCCAAGCGCCGGAGATCCGTTTGTTGTCTATGATGATGAGCGACAGGCGCGGCAGGTTGCAGAGCGGCGCGCGGGTCGACAGCGCGCGGAAGAACTCGGCGCAACATCGCGCGTTACACTGGATGATCTCTATAAGCAGATTCAGGAGGGCGAAGTAAAAGATCTCAACCTGATTCTGAAGGCAGACGTGCACGGATCGTCTGAGGCAGTTCTTGGCGCGCTGCAAAAGATTGATGTGAGCGGCGTGCGCATCCGCGTGATTCACACGGGGGTCGGCGCGATCACGGAATCGGATGTTCTTCTCGCCTCTGCATCCAATGCGATTGTAATAGGCTTTAACGTACGCCCAGAGCCGAATGCCCAGCGCATGGCAGAATCAGAAAAAGTAGACGTCCGCCTGTACCGCGTGATCTATAATCTGATCGAAGAGATTGAAGCAGCCCTAAAGGGTATGCTCGATCCGGTTTACAAAGAGGTTGTCCTCGGACGCGCCGAGATTCGCCAAGTTTTCAAGGTCTCAAAGGTCGGCAACATCGCAGGTGCGATGGTTCTTGAAGGCAAGCTTGTTCGCGATAGTCAGGCGCGTCTGATTCGCGGCGGCGTTGTCATTCACGATGGACGGTTGGATTCACTAAAACGTTTTAAAGATGACGCTCGCGAGGTCTCATTCGGATATGAGTGCGGTCTCACATTTGAGCGCTTCAACGACATCAAAGAAGGCGACATCGTTGAGGCATACAAGATGGAAGTTGTAAAGGTCGACTAAGGTTGTGCAGACAGATGTCGTGGCGAAGTAGGTGAGTACATGAAAATTCGTGTTGAACGAATAGCGATTCAGATCCAGCGCGAGATCAGTGAAGTGATCCGCAGCGAGATCAAGGATCCGCGCATCGGTTTTCTCACGGTGACCGGCGTTGAACTGTCCAATGACATGGCACACGCAAAGGTCTACGTGAGCGTGATGGGGACAAAAGAGGAGCGGGAAACATCGCTCACAACGCTTGCGCGCGCCGCTGGTTTTTTGCGCACGGAAGTTGCGCACCGCATCCGTTTGCGCACGGTTCCAGAGCTTCATTTTATTCTCGATGAATCAATCGATTATGGAGAGCGCATTGGAAACGTGTTGCGTTCGATTGCAAAGGATTCCTCGCCAGAAAGCGGAGGAGCGGGAGCGAAAAGCGATGGATAGAGACGACGATGATTTGAAGATGTATGAACAGATCACCGGACCGCGCGATCCTCTTTTGATCGTTTGTCACATCAGTCCAGACGGCGATGCGATTGGCGCTGCGCTTGCGATGGCGCTGATGTGTGATCAGGTGGGGCGAGCGGTCACCCTCGCAAATGACGACCCGATTCCTAATCGGTATGCTTTTTTGCCCGGCGCGGAACGGTTCGTTCGTACAGGTGATTTGACAGGCACATTCAATCAGATACTCGCGGTCGACTGCGCAGATCAGCGGCGAATGGGCGAGACGCTCCACAAAAAATCGCAGACAGGCACGCTTTTGAACATTGATCACCACGAGACAAACTGCGGATTTGGCGACGTAAATCTCGTCGATCCGCAAGCGTCGGCGACCTGCCTTGTGCTTTATCGCATGTTGCGGCGCGCAGATGTCCCGATTTCGCGCGACATGGCGCTTTGTATCTATACAGGGATTGTGTTTGATACGGGCGGATTTCGCTATAATAATACGACACCCGAGATTCATCAGGTGGCGGCTGACCTTCTATCTCGCGGATTTCAGCCTTTCATGGTGGCGGATCGCGTCCTTGAGGCACTCACGCGTGAACAGGTAGAACTCGTTCGGCTGGGACTCGCCACGCTTGAGGTGGATGAAAACGGGAGAATCGCTTATGTATCGGTCACGCAAGATATGATTGCAAAGTCAGGCGCCGATGAGGGGGAGGCAGAAGTGCTTCTTCCGTACACGCGTTCGCTTTCTGGCGTTGAGGTTGGATTGCTATTTCGTGAGCGTGCAAACGGGGATGTAAAAGTGTCGCTTCGCTCGCGCGATCGGGTGGACGTGGCTGCGATCGCGCTCGCCTTTTCGGGAGGCGGACACGTCCGCGCCGCAGGCTGTCAAGTCCCAGGGCCGCTGACGGATGCGATCACGCGCGTTTTAAAAATGGTGCGCGCCGCAGTGGCCGAGGCGGATGCGCACGTATGACGCACGGCGTTTTTGTTTTGAACAAACCTTTGGGGATGACATCACAACAAGCGGTGACGCGCGTAAAGCGTATTCTTCACGCACGCAAGGCCGGGCATACAGGGACACTCGACCCCAACGTGACTGGCGTATTGCCGATCTTGCTGGGATCGGCTACACGTCTTTCTGAGTATGTCATGGAGAGTGAGAAAGCGTATCTTGCCACAGCGTGGCTTGGTTTTTCGACAGATACACAAGATCACACGGGGCGCGTTTTAGAAGTTGCTGACGCGTCACACCTTAGCGATGAAGAAATTCGTGATGCGCTCGATTCCTTTCTTGGGGTGACGTCGCAGACTCCACCGATTTACTCCGCTGTGCACGTTGCCGGTCGGCGCGCGCATGAGTTGGCGCGCGCTGGGCATACCGTTGTTCTTGAGGCCCGTGAGACAGTCATTCACGAAATCATGCTCCATGGGATCACGCGACGCGCGGATGCGATTCTTGTGAATTTTTCGCTGCGCTGTGGGAAAGGAACCTATGTGCGGACACTTTGCAATGATCTTGGTGTAAAGCTTGGCGTTCCTGCGCACATGTTTGAACTGACGCGAACAAAGAGCGGTCCCTTTACGTTAGACGATGCACACAGTTTTGATGAGTTAGAAAACGGGTTGACAGATCTTGTTCGTTCAGCCGAGGATGCTGTGCCAGCACTGCAAAAGCTTACTGTCGCGAAAAATGCGCTACAGACCATCGTTCACGGGGCGCCTCTTTTTCTGGCGGACGCTTTTGTCGCGGATCAAGGTGTCATCTTTCAGGACGAATGCATCGTTGGCATCCGCGTCTGCAGTGAACTCGTCGCGCTTTATCGTGCTCATGAAAAAGATGGGGACGTGTGGCGTCTTACGGCACACAAGGTTCTCGCGCAGCAGGAGGTTGAGTAAGTCGTGGATCACCACTGCAATTATCGCTATCTTGCCCGTCCGCCCGCGCCTGAATATGGCGTTTCGCGCGCCATTGCCATCGGTAAGTTTGACGGGCTTCACGTGGCGCACCAGGAAATTCTGAAAAAAGTGGTAGACATTTCACGCGAGCGTGAATTAACGCCTTGCATGTTTACCTTTACGCCACATCCGCGCTATGTGTTGCAAGGGGATGAGCAATACGCACGCCTTCTGACGCCACCTGGTGAACGCGCGCGAATTGCGCAGACACTAGGCGTGAAAGAAACATTTGTCGCACATTTTGATGCACGCTTTCGCAGTCAGCCGGCAGATGCATTTTTTGAGGATTACTTGCTGGCGCTTGGCGTATCTCATCTCGTTGTTGGGTATGATTTTCGCCTGGGGAAAAACGGGGCGAACGGGGTTGCTGATCTTGGGCGGATTGCTGACAGACACGGCGTGACGATGGACATCATTCAGCCGATTGATCAGGATGGACTGCTCGTCAGCAGCACCCTTACGCGCATCGCTTTAGCTGAAGGGCGACCTGCGGACGCGGCGCATCTCTTGGGTCGCGCATACCGCATTCGCGGAGAGGTCATCCACGGGGCAGGGCGCGGCCGCACGATCGGGTTTCCTACCGCCAATCTCGCGCTCAGCGAGCCGTTTGTCGTGCCAAAAATCGGTGTCTACGCTGTTTACGCTGAGATTGATCAAAAGCGCTACCGCGGGGTGATGAATATCGGCGTTCGCCCGACCGTCTCTTCTGAGGGAGAACTTTCGTTTGAGGTTCACCTCATCGATGAGTCGGTTGACCTCTATGACAAGACGATGGATGTTCTTTTCGTCCATTATTTGCGCGAGGAGCAACGCTTTTCGACATTTGACGCGCTTAAAGATCAATTGCGAGAAGACGTGCGCAGTGCGCGCGCTTTACTGGATGGGTTAACTCGTGTATAATTCACTCTGTTGTGCCATAATGGCATATAGGTTAACGCGTCTGTCGGCTCGGTGGTGCGCCTCTCCGCCGCACACTTTGCCGGATGCGAGCTTTTAAATTAGAGGAGGATTTCCGTTGGCTTTGCAACAAGAGCGTAAGGCAGAATTGATTGAAGCGTTTGCCGTGCATGAAAACGATACAGGTTCACCAGAGGTACAGGTAGCGTTGCTTACTGAGCGCATCAACGAATTGAATGAGCACTTCCGCATTCACAAAAAAGATCACCATAGCAGGCGCGGTCTTTTTAAGATGGTGTACAAGCGCGCACATCTTCTCAAATACTTGCGGGAGCACGATATCAATCGATACCGCGCGTTGATTACGCGCCTGGGGCTTCGCAAATAGGTTTTTTAAGGAGCGGGAAATTCCCGCTCCTGCTTTACATATCAGCGATTGAAAAGGTAGTGAAAGGAGGAATCCAGGTGGTTTACCAGCGAGAGATGATGGTGGGCGGCCGTACGCTTGCGGTCGAGACGGGAAGGCTTGCCAAACAGGCCAACGGCGCCGTTCGTGTCCAGTATGGTGACACGGTGGTTTTGGCGACAGTAACGGCGTCAAAAGATGCAAAAGATCTCGATTTCTTTCCTCTGACGGTCAATTATGAGGAGCGTCTTTACGCCGTTGGAAAAATTCCTGGCGGATTTATCAAACGTGAGGGTCGCCCAAGCGAAAAAGCGATTTTGGCGAGTCGACTGATCGACCGTCCCATTCGCCCGCTGTTTCCCGAGGGCTTTCGCAATGACGTTCAAGTCGTTGTGCTCGTTCAGTCGGTTGATCAGGATTGCGCACCGGAGATTGCCGGCATGATCGGTGTATCGGCCGCGCTTGGCGTCTCCAATATCCCGTTTCCAAACCTTATTGCAGGCGTGATCGTCGGGCGCGTAAACGGTGAGTTTGTGATTAACCCGACGGAGGCGCAGGCAGCGATCAGCGATCTTCACCTCGTGGTGGCGGGAACGCGCGATGCGATCATGATGGTGGAAGCCGGGGCGAAAGAAATCCCGGAAGAAGGAATGCTTGAAGCGATTCTATTCGGTCACGAGGCGATAAAAGAAATTGTTTCCTTTCTAGACGGATTCGTGGCAGAAGCGGGCGTTCCCAAGATGGAAGTAAGGCTCCACCAGATTGACGAGGGCTTGAAGATGGCTGTTGCGGCGTTTGCCGATGAACCGATGCGCGAAGCGATTTATACGACGGAAAAACACGCTCGCGCCGAGGCGATTGAGCGTGTCATGCAAGAAACACAAGAGGCGCTTCTTGAACAGTATCCGGAGCGGGCAGGCGAGATCGGCGAAATTCTGCACGATGTTGTCAAGGATCTCGTGCGTACGGCGATCGTTACGGATGGCATTCGTCCGGACGGGCGTTCGTTAAAAGAAATTCGTCCGATCAGCGTAGAGGTCGGTGTTTTACCGCGCACACACGGTTCGGGACTGTTTACGCGCGGGCAAACGCAGGCGCTTTCAGTCTGTACGCTTGGTGCGCTTGGGGATGTTCAGATCCTTGATGGCATAAGCCCAGAAGAGAGCAAGCGCTTTATGCATCACTACAATTTCCCGCCGTTTTCAACGGGTGAGGCGCGCCCGCTGCGTCCGCCAAGCCGCCGCGACATCGGACACGGTGCACTCGGGGAACGGGCGCTTGAGCCAGTGATACCTGACGCCGAAACCTTTCCTTATACGATCCGGCTTGTTTCAGAAGTGCTTGAGTCAAACGGCTCCAGTTCACAGGCGAGTATCTGCGGATCGATTCTTGCGCTCATGGATGCAGGTGTGCCGATCAAGGCGCCTGTTGCCGGGGTCGCGATGGGCCTTGTTAAAGAAGGGGACAAGGTCGCCATTCTTACAGATATTCAGGGAATGGAAGACCATCTCGGGGATATGGATTTCAAAGTTGCGGGAACAGCTGCAGGTGTCACTGCACTGCAGATGGACATCAAGATTGGCGGGATCGATCGCGCGATTCTTGAAACGGCGCTTGCCCACGCAAACGAGGGGCGAATGCATATTCTTCATGAGATGCGCGCTGCGATCGAAGCGCCCCGCGTAGAACTGTCTAAGTATGCGCCGCGAATCATCTCCATGAAAATCAATCCTGACAAGATTCGCGAAGTGATCGGTCCCGGCGGTCGTGTCATCAACAAAATCATTGAGGACACGGGTGTGAAAATCGATATTGAACAGGACGGTCGGGTTTTTATCTCGACGCCTGACGCAGGTTCTGGAGAGCGCGCTCGCGCCCTTATTGAAGGCATCGTGCGGGATGTCATGGTAGGGGAGACCTATGAAGGCAAGGTGATGCGCGTTGAAAAATACGGCGCGTTTGTCGAGATCTTGCCTGGTAAAGAAGGGCTTGTCCACGTCTCGCAGCTTGGGGCAGAACGCGTGGCGTCGCCTGAGGAGTTTGTAAAGGTTGGCGATCCGCTCAGGGTCAAGGTCACGGAGATTGACTCGCAGGGACGAATCAATCTCAGCCAACGCGAGGTTCTCAAGGATATGGGAATCCCGGTTGCCGAAATTGCTCCGCGCCCAAGTGGCGGGGACAGGCCGTCGGGTGGCTCACGGTCATCTGGGGGACGGCCTTCAAACGGTCGCAGCGGTGAAGTTCGCTCGGCGGAGCGAGGCGGGGATGCGCGTCCAGCGCGCCGTCCTTAACGTCACACAGGCGAAGCGCGGGGAAACAAGGTTCATGAATCATGAAAAAGGCGAGCAAAGATGCCCGCCTTTTTGTCTACTCTTGAAAGGCGCTGCATAGACATGTCCCAAAGCGTTTCGTGGGGGATGAGTGTATGCGCAATCTGCGCGCTGTGTTCTTTTTTGTCGTGTGTGTAGTAGCGGTATATGGCACACTTCGCGTATTTGGCAACCCATTGACAAAGCCGACAGATTGGCCTGTTCTCTCTGCCATCTCTGGCGCGTCGTACGCGTCAGAGTTAAAGACACTCGCAGCGCGATATGATAAAGCTCCAGTCAATGCGCACGTCGTGAAATATTGGGGATTGATTCCTGCGCTAAACGGAGTCAAACTCGACATTAAAAAGAGTCTGTCGCACCAAAATTTACAGAATAAAAGTGCGTCTCCGCTCTTTTTTGAACAAATTGCGCCCGCTGTATCCACATTCTCTCTCGTGGCGGAACCGATCTATCGAGCAAATCCGCAGAAGCGACAAATGGCACTGATGATCAATGTGGCGTGGGGGGGAGAGTATCTGCCTTCGATGCTGAAGATTCTAATGGCGCATCACGCGAAGGCGACGTTTTTCTTTGACGGATCTTTTGCGAAAAAAAATCCACAGGCTGTGAAGATGGTCTTGCAGGCAGGGATGGAGGTAGGAAACCACGCGTACAACCATCCGATGATGACAAAGCTTTCACGCGTAAAAATGATTGAGCAAATCACGCGCACAAACGCCGTGATCGAGCGGGCGGGCGGGGTAAAGCCTGCTCTCTTCGCGCCACCTGCCGGCGATGTGAATGCGCTTGTGGTGCGTGCGGCGGCAGGACTTGGCATGCACACGATCCTCTGGACGCTTGACACAATCGACTGGCGAAAGCCTTCTGTTTCAGTCATCCTGCATCGCATCGTCGATCACCGCGAGCCAGGAGCGCTCGTTCTTATGCATCCGACAGCAAACACTGTGGCCGCACTGCCGAGGATGATTGAGCAATTGCAGTCTGCAGGTTATCAGCTTGTCACAGTTTCATCCATCATCAGTCCGACTCGCCCAATCCCAAAGACTTACGGAGAAGCCGTGGCGGGCGCTCGTGCCTAAAGGCTGAATTCGCTTGTAGGGTTGAGACGCGGTCTGGTATCATGGGGAACATGATACGCGCCTGAGAAGGGAGACCGCTCTTGCTTCAATACCACGGTTTGAAAAACGGAATACGAGTTTTGCTGGAACCGCTTAGCCACGTTCGCTCCGTGAGCATCGGCGTCTACGTTGCCAACGGTTCGCGCGATGAACCGAGTGAATGGTCGGGGGTTTCACACCTTCTTGAGCACATGTACTTTAAAGGGACTGCGCGGCATAACGCGCGCGAATTGGCGGAGGTTTTAGACAGCCTCGGAGGACATGTCAACGCATATACCACAAAAGAGTATACCTGCTATCACGCAAAGGTGCTTGATGAACACGCAAAGCGCTTGCTTGACACGCTTTCGGAGATGTTATTTGAAAGCGAATTTGCGGCGGATGAACTTGAGCGCGAAAAGCGCGTTGTTTTAGAAGAAATCAAAATGTATGAAGACAATCCTGAAGAGGCTGTACACGATCTGATCTTGGAAACAGCGTTTGATCGCGATATGCTCGGGGCGAATATTCTCGGCACGGAAGAGAGCCTGGAACGCCTCGATCGTAAAGTCCTTATTGAGTATGCGGCAAACGCGTACACACCGGATCGAATGGTGATTTCCGTTTGCGGCCATTTTGACCCACACGAGATGCTTACGTGGATTGAAGCGTCTTTTTCACAAGCGAAGGGCAGCGCGCAGCAACCGCCTTTAAGGCGGCCGCCACAATACACGCCAAAGAGTGTGTATCTACCCAAAAGCATCGAACAGGTTCATGTTTGTGTGGCATATGAGGGAATTCACTACAATCACAAAGATGCGCAGGCGCTTGTTGTTTTAAATAATATTCTCGGAGCGAGTTCGAGCTCCCGATTGTTTCAGGACATTCGCGAAGAGCGCGGGCTTGCCTATAATGTCTTTTCTTATCACAGCGCGTTTCGCGACACTGGTCTTTTTGTCCTCGCTTTTGGTACGGCGCAAGATCAGGCGAAAGAGGTCCTTGCGCGCATGGATCATCTGATCGCATCCTTGTTGCACGACGGCGTGACGGAGAGTGAGATGCAAAAGTCCAAAGACCAATTGCGCGGCTCCCTTCTTTTAAGTCTTGAAAGCACGTCGAGTCGGATGAGCAGGATCGGCAAGAACGAATTGCTCTTGCAGCGAACCATTGAGGTCGAAGAAGCGATTGATGAGATGATGAGTGTGACACGTGAGGACATTGCCCGCATCGCGCAAACCATCTTTTCGGGCACGCGGGCAATCGCTGCCGTTGGCGCGCCAGGCCTTGAAACACTTTTTGCAGCAGGTGAGCTGCAATGAGGCGATTCGAGTGGATTGATGGTATCGATGTGAGTGATCTTGAGCTTCCTGTGCGGCAGACGCCGGATTCTGCGGGATATGATCTGTGCGCACTTCATGACGTCACGCTTGCGCCTGCGCGCGTGACACTTGTGCCGACTGGCGTGCGCGCGCGCATGCGGGCAGGGGAGTTTCTCGCGCTGTACGCGCGCAGCAGTCTCGCGATTCGTTATGGTCTTTTTCTTGCAAACGGGGTTGGCGTCATCGACGCAGATTACGCAGACAATCCCAGTAACCATGGGCATATCATGATTCCTCTTCTTCACTTTGGTGAAAAAGATATTCGGATCGCGCGCAAAGAGCGCATTGCACAGGGTGTCTTTACAGCGTTTTTGCTGACGGATGACGACTCGCCAAAGACACAAAAGCGCGTCGGCGGCTTTGGCTCCACCCTTTGATCACCGATGGCGGGCGACTGACATAGGATGACTGTCAGCGAGCGCGAGGTAGCTCGCGAAAACATCGCCTTGTAATTCGACTCGGGTGTCGTAAAATGGGGAAAGGGGTCTCTGGCATGCTTACGGGTGTCAAGTTTGCGTTTCTCGGAGGAGATGCGCGGATGATCGAAGTGGCGCGCTGTGTGAGTGAATTAGACGCTTCGACTGTTATGGTCGGATTTGAAAAAGCAGACATTTCGTTTCCCGACAGCGCAAAGGTCGCGTTTTCTGAAGAGGTTTTAAAAGACGCAGACGTGATCGTTTTTCCCGTGGCGGGCATTGATGATGAGGGCCGCGTGCCTGCACAGTTTGCAGACCAGCCGATCGTGATGACGGAGGATCACTTTGCGATGATTGACAAAAACACGCAACTCTTTACAGGGATTGCGCGTCCGCGCTTTGGCGCTCTCGCCAAAAGGCACGGCTTGTCCTTGGTGCGCCTGATGGAACTGGATGAAGTGGCGATTTTAAACTCCATCCCTACTGCGGAAGGCGCCATTGCGATGGCGATGGAGCACACAGAGATCACCCTTCACGGATCGGTTTGCACCGTGCTTGGCCTGGGACGTTGCGGGATGACCCTGGCACGCGTGCTTTCAGGTATGGGGGCTAATGTCACTGTGTGCGCGCGCAAGCCAAGCGATCTGGCGCGCATTCGCGAGATGGGGCTTAACGCCGCTTCGCTCGACCATCTCGGAGACGCCATCGCGTCGACGGACGTTGTGTTCAATACAATCCCGGCCATGATTCTCACGTCAGACATTCTCGCGCGTGCGGCGCGTTCGTGTGTCATCATTGACATTGCGTCGGCCCCCGGTGGCACCGATTTTCGATTTGCCGAGAAACGCGGCATCAAGGCGATGTTAGCGCCGAGTTTACCAGGAATCGTCGCTCCAAAAACGGCGGGACGTATCATCGCACAGACCATGGTGCGCATGGTGCAAGAGGCGTCTTCGACCATTGGGGGATGAAGAAGTGGAACTTCGCGGCAAAACGATCGGATTTGCCATCACAGGATCTCACTGCACGTATGAAGAAGTATTCCCAGAAATTGAGCGTTTCATAAATGCTGGCGTTTCCGTTGTGCCGATTTTTTCACAGACGGTTATAAACACTGGCACACGTTTTGGCGAAGCAGGTGTTTGGGCAAAAAGGATCGAAGAACTCACGGGTGAGACCGGGATCTCTACGATTCCGCAAGCGGAGCCGCTCGGACCCAGCAAGCGACTCGACGCATTGGTGATCGCGCCGTGCACGGGCTCAACGCTCAGTCGGTTTGCCAATGCGCAAACGGATTCGGCTGTGCTGATGGCGGCAAAATCGACGCTTAGAAACGATCGCCCGGTCGTCCTGGCCATCTCGACGAATGACGGGCTTGGCCTGAATGCGCTGAATATCGCGCGACTCATGACGACAAAAAACATTTTTTTTGTCCCGTACGGCCAGGATGACCCCGTGAGAAAAATAAACAGTCTCGTGGCGCAAATGAACTTGCTTCAAGAAACCGTCGAGGCTGCGCTAGAAAAAAAGCAACTGCAGCCTGTATTGATCGAGAGATTCCGCGCGCCTCGTTAGGCGCGCGAAGTTTAGGGGGATTGGCAATGAGTCGACCAGTGCGCGTGGCTATTTTGGGTGCGACAGGTGCGGTTGGAAAAGCGATGATCGAGACGCTATTGCGCCGGAAATTTCCATTCACAACGCTGAAATTGCTGGCGTCTGCGCGGTCTGCGGGGCAGGTGGTTCACATTCAAGGCGTGCCATACACAGTGGAGGAGGCGACGCCTGAGTCCTTTGCGGATATCGATGTGGCGCTGTTTAGCGCAGGTGGAGATATTTCCCTGCGCTTTGCAAAAGAAGCCGTCGCGCGCGGTGCGCTTGTGATTGACAACACGAGTGCGTACCGCATGGATAAAAGCGTCCCACTGATTGTTCCTGAAGTGAACGCTGACGCGTTTTCTACCCATCAAGGAATCATCGCAAACCCAAACTGCTCCACCATCCAGATGGTTGTCGCGCTGGCGCCACTGCATCGGCGCTATCACATTCGCCGAATCGTTGTGTCGACGTACCAGGCGGCATCGGGCGCGGGGGAGCGCGCGATTGAGGAATTGCGGGAGACATCGCGCGCCATACTTGACGGTCGCGCGCCAGAACCGTCGCTGCTGCCTGTGGCGAAACTCAAGAACCACTATCCTCTTGGCTTCAATGTGATTCCGCAGATTGATGTCTTTGAAGAGAACGGATTTACCAAAGAAGAGATGAAGATGGTGCGCGAGACGCACAAGATTCTCGGGGACGAATCGATCGCAGTCACGCCGACGGCGGTGCGGGTTCCCGTTGTCTATGGCCATTCGGAAGCGGTCTATATCGAGACAGAGCTGCCTTTTGTCGTGGATGACGTTCGCACGCTTTTGCGCGACGCAAAAGGCGTCACACTGCAGGATGATCCAACTCGTCAAGAGTACCCGCAACCGTATTTCGCGGCGGGGCATTTTGATGTGTTTGTCGGTCGCATCCGGCGCGATCTCTATGCAGAAAATGGGCTGAACCTGTGGATTGTATCGGATAACATCCTCAAAGGAGCCGCTTATAACGCGGTTCAGATCGCGGAGTTGTGGCTGCGTCAGGAGGGCATTACAGCGTGAGGATTCTCGTACAAAAGTTTGGCGGAACGTCGGTCTCTGATCGCGCGATGCGCATTCAGGCGATCGAACACATTGAAGACGCTTTGCGCGCAGGGTACAGCGTCGTCGTCGTCGTCTCGGCAATGGGGCGCGCAGGCGAGCCTTATGCGACGGATACGCTGCTTAGCCTGATTCATCAAGACGATCAGATCACCATGCGCGATCGCGACCTCTTGATGTCGTGTGGGGAAACCCTATCTGCCGTCATATTTGGCGCGATGCTGCGCACCCGCGGCATGGAGTGTGCCGTGCTGACGGGTGGACAGGCGGGAATTGTTACATCATCTGATTTTGGCAATGCGCGCATCGCAAAGATCGACCCTTCGCGTATCCTTTCAGAGCTTCGCGCTGGACGTGTCGTTGTCGTGACAGGGTTTCAAGGTGTGACTGAAGAAGGCGAGATCACGACGCTCGGACGTGGAGGCAGCGACACGACGGCCACGGCGCTCGGTGTGGCGCTTGATGCAGAAGTGATCGACATCTTTACAGATGTGGAAGGCATCATGACGGCTGATCCACGGCTGGTCGACGGTGCGGCGCGGCTGACACACGTGACATACACGGAGATCTGTAATTTTGCGTATCAGGGCGCAAAGGTCATACACCCGCGGGCGGTTGAACTCGCGATGCAAAAAAACATTCCGATTCGCGTGCGTGCGACAGGTTCAAAGGACGAGGGAACGCTTGTGACGAGCGCATCGCGTCCGCTTGAGGCAAGGCCTGCACAGGACCGCATTCTCACGGGAGTCACGCACAGCGCACGCGTGACACAATTAAAAGTGCGTTCTGAAACAGGGAAAACCTGGTTTCAGAGGGATGCGTTTCAGGCGATGGCAGCAGAAGGCATCTCGCTGGACTTTTTTAATGTGACGCCGAGCGAAGTGACGTTCACGGTGCCACTCACTCACGAGGATCGAGCGATCACAAGACTTCATGAGCTGGGACTGACAGTAGAAGCGGTTCGCAATGTGGCTAAAGTGGCCGCTGTCGGCGCGGGCATCCACGGGGTGCCAGGGGTGATGGCGCGCATTGTCATGGCGCTTACCGAGCGGGGGATCGAAATTCTTCAATCGGCCGACTCCAATACAACCATTTGGTGCCTCGTCCACGAAAAAGATGTTGCAGAGGCCGTCCGCGCGATTCACGATCAATTTGATTTGCACACACAAGGAGGGGTCTGACGTGTTTGGACGCGTACTGACCGCGATGGTGACGCCGTTTAATGAGCGGCTTGAACTCGATTTGTCGCGCTTACAAACCTTAATCGACCATCTGATCGAGACTGGCACGACGGCACTGGTCGTTTCGGGCACGACGGGAGAGTCGCCTGTTCTTACACATGATGAGAAACTCGCCCTGTTTGAAGCGTCTGTCAGGCTTGCACGCGGTCGCGTTCCAGTGATTGCGGGAACGGGACTCAACAGCACACAGGCATCCATCGAACTGACAAGAGAGGTTGACGCGCTCGGCGTACATGGCTTTCTTTTTGTGGCGCCTTATTACAACAAGCCCTCGCAAGAAGGGCTCTATCGACATTTTGAGGCGCTTGCTGCGGCAACAGATAAGCCGGTCATCCTTTACAATATTCCATCGCGAACGGGTGTCAATATCGATCCACAGACGGTCATCCGCCTGTCAACGGTTCCAAACATCGTCGGCATCAAGGAATCGAGCGGGGATCTCACACAGGTGTCCCGCATCCTTGAAGGCACGGATGACGATTTCATCATGTACAGCGGCGATGACAAAATGACACTCCCGATCCTTGCGCTTGGCGGTCACGGCGTTGTCAGTGTCGCATCGCATGTTGTAGGCGCGCGCATGGCGCGCCTGGTCGACGCTTTTTTTGAAGGTGATCTAAAGCAGGCGCGCGAACAACATCACGCACTTTTGCCGCTTTTTGAAGAGCTGTTCCGCTCGCCGAGTCCGGCGCCTGTCAAATCAGCGCTCGCAATGCTTGGACTCACCGTCGGCGGCGTCCGCCTTCCTTTGGTCGATCTTACGCCAGTGCAGCGAACAGAGCTGCGCAGGCAGCTTTCCATGGTTGTTTCTTTGCCCTCGTTTCATTAATTTTTTAATTGAGACAAAGATTGGCGAGCGCGAGTTGTGAGCGCTCGCCTTTGTCATGTATAATCAAATCACCATGAACGGAACGGTAGCTTTGCGGAGAATGAATATGGACGAGGATGGTGGGTGTGCGCCTGTCTTTAATTCAACATTGCATGGACGGATACGCTCGCCTCGCCATCTCACGCACTGCATGTGGCGAATGACGTATGGGAGCGATAGGGCTCATTCGTAAGCGCTCATGGTTTTACTTTTTGGAGGTGCACAGTTGAGCAAAAATTATTCAAACAAATTATCGATCGTTCCGCTCGGCGGAATTGGCGAGATTGGCAAAAACATGACCGCATATTCGTATGGGAATGACATGATCGTCGTCGATGCGGGTCTTAAGTTTCCAGATGAGGAGATGCTAGGGATTGACATTGTCATTCCGGATATTTCCTATTTGACAGATAACAAGCAACGCTTGCGCGGCATTTTTATCACACACGGCCATGAAGACCACATTGGCGGATTGCCTTATGTGCTTAAAAGCCTGCAGGTGCCCGTTTACGCCACGCGCCTGACGCTTGGCCTCATTGAGGGGAAACTGCGCGAACACGGTATCCTTGATCAATCCAAGTTGATCCCGATTACCAATGAGAGTGAAGTGACGCTTGGAAACTTCAAGGTGTCCTGCTTTCGCGTGAATCACAGCATTCCGGATTCGGTTGGTTTTGCCATTGACACGCCAGAAGGTGTCGTCGTTCAGACGGGTGACTTTAAATTTGACCAAACACCAGTCGATGGGATTCACGCGGATTACGCAAAAATGACGGCACTTGGTGAACGAGGCGTACTCGCGCTGCTTTCAGACAGCACGAACGCAGAACGCCCAGGGTTCACGCCTTCTGAGCGAAGCGTCGGCGCAACGATAGAGCGCGTGTTTCAATCGGCGCCAGGACGCGTCATTCTCGCGACGTTTGCGTCAAACATCCACCGCGTGCAGCAGGTCATCCGCGCGGCGGAGCGCAATGGTCGGAAAGTGGCGATTGTCGGGCGCAGCATGGTGAACAACGTCACTGTGGCAAAAGATTTGGGATACCTAGAGGTTGAGCCGGACACTTTGATTGAGCTCGAAGAGTTGTCGCGCTATGAGACACACGAGGTTGCGCTTTTGACGACAGGTTCGCAGGGTGAGCCGATGTCCGCGCTTACCAGGATGGCGCGCGCGACGCATCGCAAGGTTGAGATTTATTCTGGAGATACGGTGATTATCGCTTCATCACCCATCCCGGGAAACGAGAAGTCGATTTCAAGGACGATCGATTTGCTTCAGCGCATTGGTGCGGATGTGATTTATCAACCTGGATCTGGAGTTCATGTGTCTGGTCACGGCAGTCAGGAAGAACTCAAGTTGATGCTCAATTTTATTCGGCCAAAGTATTTCGTCCCTGTTCACGGAGAGTTTCGGATGCTCAGAAAGCACGCAGAATTGGCAGTGGCAACGGGCGTTGACCCGGATCAAATTTTTATGCTCGAATTGGGCGATGTGTTCGAGATCCAGGATGGTGCGCCACGTGTGAGCGGCAAGGTGACGGCAGGCGCGATTCTGATCGACGGGCTTGGCGTGGGGGATGTCGGGAACATCGTGTTGCGTGATCGGAAGCTTTTGTCTCAAGACGGAATTCTCGTCGTTGTTTTGACCATGTCGAAGCAGACGGGACAACTGTTGTCGGGCCCCGATATCATTTCCCGCGGTTTTGTCTATGTCCGGGAGTCGGAAGAGCTGCTTGATGAGGCGAATCGGTTGGTCGCAGCGACGCTTCAGCGATTGATGACGGACCGCGTGAGTGACTGGTCAGGTTTGAAAATGGGTGTGCGCGATGCACTGACGCGTTTTCTTTACGAGCAGACGCGGCGGCGACCGATGGTGTTGCCGATTATTATGGAAGTCTAGGCGTCTTTTGGTGGACGAAAAAGAGAGGATCTCGCGCAGATCCTCTTTTTTTTGGGTGGGTTTGGTTTGGCGTGACAGGATAGCGCCTTTTATTCGAGCCATACTACATAGAGATCGCGCAGAAAAGCTCGCGCAGATGGTGACGGATATTTGTGAGGAGTGAGCCGACGTGTACCAAGAAACACCGCCACACCCTATGGAACCGGATTTTTCAGAACATCCGAACGGCGATTCGCCACTGAAGGATGGGACGGTTGCGGATAACATCGAACGTTTGGGTCAGACCAACCCTGTATCAGATGAGTCCAATATTTACTGTCTGACGATTGTCGGTCAGGTGGAAGGACACATGGTGCTCCCTCCGCAGAACAAAACGACGAAATATGAACATATCATTCCGCAGTTGGTGGCGGCAGAACAGAGTGAACGAATTGAGGGTGTGCTCATTATTTTGAACACTGTGGGCGGCGATGTGGAGGCAGGACTTGCGATTGCCGAAATGATCTCGTCTCTCTCAAAGCCAAAAGTCACCCTCGTACTCGGAGGCGGACACTCCATTGGTGTGCCGATCGCGGTGGCGAGTGACTACTCTTTTATTGCTGAAACGGCGACCATGACCATTCACCCGATACGCTTGAACGGTTTGGTAATCGGTGTCCCCCAGAGCTTTGAGTACTTAGAAAAAATGCAGGAGCGCGTGACTCGATTTATCACGACCCACTCCCGTATTACAGAGGGGACACTGCGGGACCTGATGCTTCGCACAGGGGAACTCGCGCGCGACATCGGGACTACGGTTGTCGGGCCTGACGCAGTGCAGTATGGATTGATCAATGAAATCGGCGGACTTGGACTGGCGATGGCAAAGCTTCGGCAGTTGATCGGCGAGTATCGAGGCATGCGCGTAGGGGTGGAGATGACCCAATGATTCTGTGGTCTATCGTCTCTGCAGAAGAGGTGTATGAAGGATTTGGCGCTGCGCAACATGTAAAGCCGCTGACTAGCATTTCGCACAAAGGTGTCACGATGTTGGTTGAGCCGCTTGGGCCGGGTTCGGCAAAGATTCATCGCTTGATTTCACCAAATGCTGCAGACTATCTAAAGGCAGAGTGGCAGCCGGGGAGCGTGATTGCCACAGAAGTCACGCAGACGACAACTGGAATATAACGCACAGTTCAAGAGGTCCTTCGCTTTTTTTGCGAGGGATTTCTCATGTTTCAAGATGACTTTAAGATACAGTCGCTATGATCCATCCATACTAACAGCAAGATATTTCCTGCAAGAAAGTTGGGAATGCATGCGCATTGAGATCGTACAAGGGAGCGGACCTTTTGCGCCGGACGCTGGTGTTCATGTCGTCATCGATGTGATCAGGGCATTTACAGTGGCTCAGGTGGCGTTTATGGGTGGAGCGAGCGAAATTGTGCTTGCGCGCGATAAAGAACAGGCATTCGCCCTTCGCGAGGTGTGGACAGACAGCCTTTTGGCAGGTGAGATCGATGGACTTGCCGTCCCGGGGTTTGATCTTGACAACTCTCCGGCGCGCATGGCTAAAGCCGATGTTGCTGGAAAGAGCATCATCCAGATGACGACAAACGGGGTCAAGGCGGCCGTACAGGCGCTTTTTGCAGAGCATGTTTTTGTCACAGGATTTAGCAATGCGAGACAAACGGCTCTGTTCGTCCAAACGATCGAGAAGAAGTTGAAGCGCCCGCTCGTTCGATTGATCGCTTCACATGCCACGAGCGATGATGATCTCGCGTGCGCTGAGTACATGGAGTCAATTCTGACAGAAAGGCAGTCGTTTTCTGCTGAGGCCGTGGCGGCGCGCATTCGCGCATCTGATGTGGCCCAGAAATTTTTTGATCCGGCTCGACCGGAATTTGATGCAGAAGATATCGACTGGTGCGCGCGTGAGATCTCTTGCTCGTTTGTCATGCGCGTCACGCAGCGATCAGAGATTCCCATCGTCGAAAGGGTGGATGTATGACCGTGATCTACGAAACATTGCTCAGGCTACCGGCGCGAAGCGCCAAACCGCGCGAGGACGGCCTCACGATCGTCATTGACAATGGTGTGCCTACCCAGTATTTTCAAGATGTCATGCAGAGCATGGGGCATTTGATAGACTTCGTAAAATTTGGCTGGGGAACCTCGCTTGTCACGCGTGATCTAGAAGTTAAATTACATGCGCTGCGTGAACATCAGATTGATTTTTTCTTCGGCGGAACACTTTTTGAAAAATATTATATGCAGCGCCAATTGGATGACTACCATTCGCTTTGTCAATCTGTTGGCTGTCGCTATGTGGAAATATCCAATGGGACGGTCGGGCTTTCCAATCGGGATAAAGCATCGTGGATACGCGAATTTGCACAGCAATTTCGCGTTTTTTCGGAAGTTGGTTATAAGGATACGGAAAAGTCGATCAATCTGCGCCCGGCCAAATGGATTGAATACATTCATGAGGATCTGGAAGCGGGTGCGTGGAAGGTGATCACGGAAGCGCGAGAAACGGGAACGGCTGGCATCGTTCGCCCTGACGGTGAGTTGCGGTTTGGGTTGATGGAAGAAATTTTTGACGCAGTGGACCCGCGACGCATGGTCTACGAGGCACCGAACAAAACGCTGCAGACGTATTTTATCTCGCGGTTGGGTCCAGAAGTGAATTTGGCGAATATCTCAGTTCACGATCCGATCCCGCTTGAGACACTTCGCATGGGACTACGGTCCGACACATTGATGCTTTTTGAGGAGAATGACGCGTGAGAGACAGTCAGAACGTGTTTCATCTTGCCATTCCTTGCAAAGACTTGGATGAGACGTACGATTTTTATGTGACAAAACTTGGCTGCAAATTGGCGCGCCGCTATGCGGACCGCATCACACTTGATTTTTTTGGCGATCAAGTCGTGTGCCATCTCGACCCTGACCGTGTCGAACAAAGCCCTAAAATGTACCCGCGTCATTTTGGCGTGACATTTCGCGAGAAGGTGCAGTACGACAATCTGCTCAAGCTTGCACATCAAAGAAATGTACCGTTTTTCCAGGAGCCGATGACACGGTTTGCAGGACGGGTTGAGGAACATCTCACCTTTTTTTTGATCGATCCGGCCAACAATCTACTGGAATTTAAATATTATTACGATGAACGCATGATGTATTGATGCGCGACGTGTGTTTTCATTATTTTGGGGCAGTCTTCTTGGGCAAAGGGCAATTCTAGACGAATTGGGCAGGATTTTCATACCTCTTCCGCGAATGAAATAGGTCGAAGGGGAATGATATGGCAAAACTGGATCACGCAAAACGAGTGCTTCGCTATGAGTTGTTGGGGCTTGCCCTGTTGATTCTCGGCTTTGTCACGCTCGGAGATCTCGGCGCAGTCGGACTGGCGCTTGACGATCTTTGTATCATGCTGGCCGGGAACTGGCATTTTATCATACCGCTTTACGTTCTTTGGATGGCGCTGATCATCATGATCAAACGCGCCCGCTTTCGTTACACGGGATTTCAGACGGGTCTTTTTATCCTTCTCTTGGTCATTGTCACATGGAGTGAACTCAGTCTGTACACGCAGGGTGTGGCAATGTATGGTCAAAATCCGGATCTCTTGCGGCTGACTCAAGTTGGGATTACGACGCTCAGTGACTCGCTTCACAGTTTAATCCTCACGTCAAACGGACCGCTTCCACCCGCGAATGCTGGCGGTGGCATGGTCGGATTTGCCATTTTTTCAGGTCTGCGCTATCTATTTGCCGTGGCGGGCACGGTGCTTGTCATGGTTGGCGCAGTGCTTGCGGCGCTTGTCTTGATGACGCGCAAGTCCTTGGTGCAGACCATTGAGCGTATGTCAAGATCCCTTGAAAATCGGGTGGATCGCGGCTGGACAAGTGTGATTACTGCGCTTGCGCGCGCGCTGACTGCGCAAAAAGGCGTTAAAGCAAGGCGGGGCGCAGCGCGCGCTTTGCGCGCGGATGAAAAAGAGGAGAGCGCACAAAGCGATAGAGGCGAAACGGTTCAAAAAATGCCCCGCGCGACAAGGAAGCGCTCGCGCGGTGCGCGCGAGGAACTGTCGACGCGCGCAGCAAATGATGAGTCGCAGCGCGAGCAGACACTTGATGACTGGCGGGAAGAACCAGAATCTTTTTCGTTTCAGGATTTTGGCCGCGATGTCCCGCAGGATGGGGTCTATAACGCATTTTTTGATGCGCCTGCCGAGGATGATCGCCATCTGCCACAGGTTGATGAAAGTCATGGTCAGACAGCTTCTGAAGAACTCGCGGATGCGGGGAGACTGCGTGAAGGATCGCTTGGGGCGCAGGAGGATACTGGCGCATGGACGCTTGATGAAGAGCGTTCGATCCTTACAGTTCGCATCGCGCAGCCAGAGGCGGGCGAACTCCTAGATCCGCCACGCACCTATCGGGTGAGTTCGCAGATCGAAGGTGAAAAAGATGGGGAAGGGAACAAGGCGCCCGCTCCGTCAAAACCGTATCGCCTGCCTGATCCACGCCTTCTTGATCGCGGCGCAAATCGTCGGGCAGATGCACTTGCTCTGCAAAAAGAATTGCAAGGTCAAGCGAAAAAATTGGTTGAGACGTTCGAAAGTTTTGGTGTTTCGGTGCGTTTGCTTGGCACGAGTCGCGGCCCTGCTGTGACTCGGTATGAAATTCAACCGGCGAGTGGCGTCAAGGTTTCCCGCATTCTCAGTCTATCAGACGATTTGGCGCTCGCGCTCGCCGCGCGCGATATTCGCATTGAAGCGCCTATTCCCGGCAAATCGGCAGTGGGGATCGAGGTTCCGAATTCGGAGATTGCGGTGGTCACCTTTCGCGAGGTGCTGGAGACAGAGGCGTTCAAACAGGCGCCAAGCCTGCTGTCTTTCGCGCTTGGAAAAGACATTGCGGGACAGACCATTATCGGGGATTTGGCACGCATGCCGCACGTTTTGGTTGCGGGCGCGACCGGTTCTGGCAAGAGTGTCTGCATTAACGGGATTATCGCAAGCATCCTGTTTCGCGCCAAGCCGGATGAAGTCAAATTCATCATGATTGATCCAAAAATGGTGGAACTCGGTGTCTACAATGGGATTCCACATCTCTTTGCTCCTGTTGTAACAGAGGCGCGGCGCGCGGCTGCGGCGCTTCGCAAGGTGATTGTCGAGATGGAGCGGCGCTACGATCTGTTCTCAAAAGCCCGCGTGCGCGATCTGGAGCGTTACAACAACTATGCGGAGCGCGTTGGGAAACCGCGCATCCCCCTGATTGTCGTGATTATCGATGAATTGGCGGATTTGATGATGGTTGCGCCGGGGGATGTGGAGGATGCGATCTGTCGTCTCGCGCAAATGGCGCGCGCGTCAGGCATTCACCTTGTCGTCGCGACGCAGCGCCCATCGGTTGATGTTATCACGGGGCTGATCAAAGCAAATATTCCGTCGCGCATTGCCTTTTCAGTCTCTTCCAGTGTTGATTCGCGAACCATTCTTGACGGAAGTGGTGCAGAAAAGTTGCTTGGGCGAGGAGATATGCTGTACTTGCCTGTTGGCGCTTCAAAACCTTTGCGTATGCAGGGCGCGTTTTTGTCTGAGTCTGAAGTGGAGAAGCTGGTTGATTTTGTCCGCAATCAGCAGGAAGCGGAGTATCAGGAAGATTTCAGTGCGTTGCCAGAGGAGGTGACGTCGAATCTCGACCAACTCGATCCATTGTTTGAGGATGCCGTGCGCGTCGTGGTGGAATCGGAACAGGCGTCCGTCTCGTTTTTGCAGCGTCGGCTCAAGGTTGGTTATTCGCGTGCTGCGCGCTTGATTGACTCGCTAGAGGAATTGGGAATTATCGGTCCGTTTGAGAACAGCAAGCCACGAGAAATTTATCTTAGCAAAGAGGAGTGGCTGGCGCGTAAAGAGAATCACGCAGGCTAGTTTACGGTTTGTGATGAAAATGTGCTTGGGTGAAGCCTGAAAAGAGCAGCTGATGGCAAGTGTCCTCTTTTAAAAAATTATGATCCGCGTGTGAGGTGGCTGTCTTGACAATCTCGTCAGGCTGTCATGCCTCGCACGCGTTTTGCATAGGATGAGAGGACAAGTTGCTCGGAGGGATTGTGGCTTGAGCTTGAGCAAAGGGAATGGGCGTAAAGCGAGGAGACGTGCCCGTCGCGTGTTGATGGGTATTTTGGTCTGTGGCGTAACGCTCGCTGCGCTGCCGCAAACCAGGGAGTGGGTTTTGTACCAATCACTAAATACGTTTCAGGGGCTAAGCGGAAAGCTTCTCGGTGCCTCTGCAAAGCCGACAGTCAAAATAAGTGCGCGCATGCCCTTTCAGCAAGGCGGATCAATCGATCTCCCGGCGCTTCACCAAAACATAACGACGGCGATCCAGAATCGCGTGATTGCACCACTCATTGCGGCCGTTCCTGAACTGACAGATGTGTATATTGTTCGCCAAGTGGATGGCGGGCTTTCAATTACAGCCACAGGCGCACTGCCGTCTTATGCGGCGAGTGAGCGTGCAGCTGAAGGCATTGCGGCGCGGTTTTTGCTTGCCGCATATCGACGCGAGCCGTATCGGATCGATTTTGCGCAGGTTGATCTTGAGAGCAATGGGCGCTACGTGTTGGCGGCAGGACTTGGCGATCTCGCGGCGCACGCGTTGACTGTACCTGTGAGTGGAGGGAGTGCCGGAATGCCACTCGCGGCACTTACGGCATTCCAGCGCGACACAGGGCCGATCAGCAGGCAGGGCTTTGCCCAATACAGCGCACCCTAGTTCACCACAAGCAAGCGTTGATTAAGACTGGGGTCGTTTGCGGGCGCCGACAATGTACGCTTGGGTAAAACCGATGTTCTCATCTCGGGCGCGATTCATAAGCGCGCGCAAGATCGGTTCGTGTCCTGTCCGAATCAGCGTTTCTGCGATGGAGTATGTCGTAAACGGCTCTTTCATGCTTTCAAGGACGTGCGGATCCTCTTCGAGATGATTCAACCATTCATCTTGGTAGCGATCTTTGCGCGTCTCAAAATAGGCTGCTCGATAGAGATCTTTAATCGTAAAGGACACACCGATGGTTTGCAGATAAAAATTAAGTTGATAAAACGCCTGTGCGACAGAGCAATGATCATGTTCATTCTTCAATGGATTCACACCTCATCTATGATTATGCGTTCTTTGTGCGCGATCGGCAAGCAATTTTGACAAGAAGTTTTGTAGTAAAAATCGCAGTCTCCATTTTGTGACGCGCAATTCACATGGTACAATGGCACGGATGGTAAGAAAACCTCACGCATTGGATTCGCTCTAAAAGTGGTGTGTATATCATTCATGAAACGCGTATGGTACAACATGATTTCCCTGATGCTTTGCTCGACGCTTGCGGGATGCGGTTTTGTTAATGTGGCGCATCTGCGGCCTGCCGTACCCAAAATTTCGATAACAGTTGCAGGCACATCTGCGTTTCTCGCCGATCCACTCGTTCAAGAGGCGCTGGCAACGACACCGAGCGGCGTGAGCGTTCAACCTAATTTTACAGATGCGACGCCTGCCAGCGTAATGCAGTCGGTATATGCCAAAAAACCGAGTGATGCGATCTTGGTTGGAATGCCTGCGACGCTTTCGCAGGAGGTTGCAAGCCAGATCGGCGCATCCCACGTTTTTACGCTCTCAACATCGACGCCAATCGGTGCGGGCGCGTCATTCGCCGGAGTCTCGCTTGTTCCTGTCCCAACCCTCGCGGTGGGTTCGCTGGCGGGCTATCTCGCGGGAAGCATTCAGCCGTCAGGGGTCATAGATGTGTATGAAGCGACACAATCGTCAGGGCTGCTTGAAGCGATCGCCTCAGGCTTGAATGTGTCGCACGCAAAAAGCATATTGGTCGACATGGGACGCTATACTGGGAAACCGGGTGCTTTGCGTGCCGGCCAAGTGGTCATCGTCTTTTCGCCGATGAGTCAACAGGAGATTGATTCGATCGCGCAGACCGGTGCAATTCTCATTGACATGACGGGGCAGATTGATCCAAATGCCGCATTGCGCATTTTGCGAGGAGCGGTCCTGGCGCGAGGCATTCACACGGTCTATCAATACATTGAGCGTAAGCAGGGGGCCTCTGGCACGCTGTCTATCCCTGTGAGTTTAAGTGACTTGCGCATTCAACGTGCCGGACGCTATGGATATGCCGCCGTTTCACGTTATCGATTGCTCCTTGAGCGGGGTGTTTTGAAGCCGACGGAGTATGCGCTCAGCCCGCCGACCGATACGGTGCTCGCATCGTATGGACTGCCTGTGATCGGAACAAAACCCCACTCGGGTAAGATGGCGAAGAAAAAGGCGTAGCATTGATGTGATTTTGCTTGTAAAGGGGGGAGAAAAGATCGATGGAAGAATGGTACTTTGAGTATCATATTCATCACGATCGATTCGGGTTGCTCGGAGACATCGCGTCCGTTTTGGGAATGCTCTCGATTAACATTGAGACGGTGAGCGGTGTTGCAGAGCGAAGACGCGGATTTTTATTGCGCACAAATGAACCAGAACGGATTGAGACGCTCAAGGGAATTCTTCGCCAAGTCGGCAACATCACCGTTACAGCGCTTCGTCCGCCGACGCTGCTCGACCGTTTGGCGTTGCGTCATGGACGATTGATTGAACAGGATGATGAAACGTCCAAAGTCTTTCGTTTTACGCGGGAAGATTTGGGGATTCTCGTTGACTTCATGGGCGAACATCTTAAGACGCCAGGCCATCAGGTCATGGGTGTGCGCGGCATGCCGCGCGTGGAAAGACAGAGTCGATCGTCGCGGCGAGCGTTTACGCAGGAAAGCGCTGGACATTTGTCAGTTCAACACTGCTCAAACAGACGCTGCGAACCGATTTGGACGAAGATGAATTAAGTCTAGATGATCATGTGTATATCATTGACGGCATTGTGTCGACAATGAGAGGAAACGAGGATCATCTTCGTTTGGTGCGCCGGATCTTGCGTCTGAATGCGCCAAAAATCATTGAACACCCAGATCTTTTTGTCAATCGCACAGAGTTTCAGTGGAATTTGTTTGATCGCATCATAGAACTTCGCAATCATCCGGATGAGGTGATCGACTATAAAGACGTTCTGCATAAAGATACGATGTGAGGAGGCAGGCGCATGCCAAACGACGGGATTCGAAAACCCGATGCACAGCACACGCGACTTCGCGAACTCGGTGACTATCTGAGAAGAACGCGTGAAGGAAAGCGTCTCTCCATTGAAGATGCCGTCGAGGCGACAAAAGTGCGCGGAAGGTACCTTCAAGCGATTGAGGCGGCAGACTATGAACGTTTGCCGGCGGATGTATACACGCGCGGTTTTGTGCGAAGCTATGCTGACTTTTTGGGATTAAACGGTGCAGAACTCACCAATCTCTATCTTGGAAGTGTACGCGACGCCGCGACGTCGCCTGCTTTAGAGCCGACGCGTGATTCCCGCGTTACAAAAGCGCCGTCCCAAAGCGCGCATAGACCTGCGAGTTCGCGAAAGTCAGCTGTTCAAAGCGCTCCGAGAGAAAAGGCTCCAATGACTGTGAACGGTGTTTTAATAGGGTTTCTTGCGGCGATCGTGATCGTTGGAGGTGGGATTTGGGCGCTCCTTGGGATGCATCACGCCTCTTCGACCGTTTCTAAGTCTCCTTCGACAAAAACGGTGCCACAAACCGCACACACGAAAAAACCGGGCGGAAAAAATGCCGGAACGAGTGCGGCGGTTCATCACGGGAGCGGATCAGGCGTATTGCCCCACGCTGTTACGCCTCTTTTTACATTGGTCAGTCAGACCAACACGCTTGCGACGTATCGTGTTGCAACCACAAAGCCAGTAACCTATACCATTTCAGTGCAGAACACCTCTTGTTGGATGCAAGTAACGGCGGGTGGGCAAACCGTGATCAGTGGGACACTTTATGGTGGACAGTCAAAGCAGTTTACTGCACAGGGACCTGTGACTTTCTGGCTGGGAAAAAATCAGGTGGTCACGATCTCGCTTGATCATCACGTGGTTCCCGCATATTCAGCGGACGGCGTCTATCACTACACGTTTCAGTAAGGAGGTAATGGCAGATGGCAAAGGAGTCATCCTTTGATGTGGTATCAAAACCAGATATGCAAGAAGTGGCGAATGCGGTCAATCAATCCGAAAAAGAACTGGAAACACGCTTTGATTTTAAAGGCAGCAAAAGTTCGATTGCGCAGCGTGAGACAGAGATTGTCGTCACGAGCGATGACGAGTACAAATTGTCGCTGGTACTTGATATCATCCGGTCGAAACTGATTAAGCGAGGCGTATCCCTCAAATTTTTAGAGTACGGCAAGCTGGAGCCGGCGGCAGGCGGGACGGTTCGCCAAGTGGTTACGGTAAAAAGCGGGATCGATTCGGACGTGGCAAAACAGATTGTAAAGCTGATCAAGGACAGCAAAATCAAGGTCACTGCATCGATCCAGGGTGATCAGGTCCGCGTCACAGGAAAGGACAAAGATGATTTGCAAGCGGTCATCGCTCTTTTGCGGAAACAAGATTTGTCTGTTGAATTACAGTTCACCAATTATCGCTGAGGTGTTTTGTGTTTTTTGACACAGCCGCACATGATTTGGTATACTTCTTAGCAGGTAAAGATGTGTAACGTCGGTGGCGGGCAACCGCTCCATTTTTTTGCCTTGCCGAAAGTGGGGAATCTTCTTGTCTCGTCGAATCGCAGTTGTGACGCTCGGTTGCGAAAAAAACTTGGTTGACTCCGAAGTGATGTTCGGATTGATGTCTGAAAAAGGGTACGCATTGACGGAGGATGCAAACGACGCAGACGTCATTGTCGTGAATACGTGTGCGTTTATCGATGCGGCGAAACAGGAATCGATCGACACCATTTTGCAAATGGCAAAATTGAAGGACGGCACGAAAAAGACGTTACTAGTTGCAGGTTGTATGGCTCAGCGCTATGCGGATGAGCTGTTGGCTGAAATCCCTGAGATCGATGGCGTGGTGGGCACGGGGGAGTTTACCCGCATTCACGAACTGACTGAGCTTGCGAAGCGTGGTGAGCGGCCGAAGTTTGTTGGTAATCCCGTGTATATCTACGATCAACATACACCTCGCGTTCGGCAGAAGGCACAGGCTTCTGCCTATGTCAAAATCGCTGAAGGCTGTGACCATAAGTGTACGTTTTGTGTCATACCGCAAATGCGTGGTGCGTTTCGCTCCCGCTCGATCGAGAGCATTGTCGCCGAAGTAGAACTGCTCGTTGCAGATGGCGTGCGGGAAGTCAATTTGATTGCGCAGGATTCTACGCAATTTGGTATGGATTTGTACGGTAAGCGCAGTCTTCCGGAGTTGCTTTTTGCCCTTCAACAAATCGAAGGTTTAGCGTGGATTCGTCTTCACTACGCGTATCCTGCCTTCTTTACCGACGAATTGATTGAGGCGTTCTGCTCACTTGACAAGGTTGTCAAGTACGTGGACATGCCGCTTCAACACGCGCAGGATCACATTTTGCGTGCGATGCAACGGCCGGGCCGGCAGCGCCATGTTCGCGAATTGGTATCAAAAATCCGCGAACGCATCCCGGGTGTTGTGCTTCGCTCATCTTTTATCGTTGGATTTCCCGGGGAAACAGAAGAGGATTTTGAGGCGCTCAAAGCGTTTGTAAAAGAGTTGGCCTTCGACCATGTCGGTGTTTTTACCTACTCTGCCGAAGAGGGCGCATCGTCTGCTGAATTGCCGGATCAAGTGGATCAGGAAATAAAGGAACGGCGCGCCAGTGAATTGATGGAAGTTGCGCGTGAAGTCGCCGCAAAACGTTTGGAGCGATTGATCGGCACGGTCGTCCCCGTTCTCATTGAGGGCACTGATGAAGCGGCAAATGCTTCGTTTGTCGGGCGAACACCGTTTGACGCACGGGAAATCGACGGTGTCGTCTATGTCAAAGGAGACAGGCTCGCGGTAGGCTCGATCGTTCCGGTTCGCATCACGCATGCATTCGACTTTGATTTAGTCGGGGAGGCTGTGTAGTTGAATCTGGCCAATCGCATTACGGTAGCCAGGGTTCTTCTCATGCCGGTTGTCATCTTTTTCATGCTCACCCCTGTGCATTTTTTTCGCATCGTGACAGGGGGCACTGTGTTGTTTGGCAATCAGTTGCTGGCGACGATCTTGTTTGTCATTGCGACGATTTCCGACGGGATTGACGGGTACATTGCCCGCAACTACAATCAAATCACCAATTTCGGGAAGTTTCTTGATCCCCTCGCCGATAAAGTCCTCGTTAATGCTGTCTTGATTGCGCTCACTGCGCAAGGGTCAGTCGCCGCGTGGGTTGTGATTGTCATCGTCAGTCGCGAGTTTGCAGTCACTGGTCTTCGCCTGATTGCTGTGGATGACGGTGTCGTGATCGCCGCCGGCAGCCTTGGCAAATGGAAGACGCGCGTGCAGATGGTGGCGCTTGTCGCGCTTTTGTTAAACAACTTCCCCTTCTCGCTTATTCATCTTCCGTTTGCAACGATTGCAATTTACCTGGCTGTGGTATTGACCATTTTGAGCGGGGTCGATTACTTTGTTAAAAATTGGAAAGTGATCAGCGTTTCGCAGTGAGATTGCTGTATAAGGGACAGGCGGGGTTGCCTGTTGGAACTGTCGCTTATATGGGCATTCGCGGTGATGGGACAGGGGGAGTGGCGGTGAGGGCTGAATTGATTGCGGTTGGCACGGAGATTCTTCTGGGGCAGATTGACAATTCGCATGCAAAATTTCTCTCTCAAGACCTTGCGGCGATTGGTATCTCCGTGTTTTATCACACCGTTGTCGGGGACAATGCAGAGCGTTTGATTCGACTCTTGAAGGAGGCTGCCAGCCGCTCGGACGTCATCATTCTGACAGGTGGGCTTGGTCCCACGGAGGATGACCTGACGCGTGAAGGGGTAGCCGGCGCTTTTGGTTTGCCGCTCACATTTGACGAGGGTGCATTTGTGGCACATGTCACGCCGTTTTTTGAACGCCTTGGACGTGCGCCGACAGAGAATAACAAGAAACAGGCGTGGCGAATTGGTGCGGGGGTTTTTCTGCCAAATCCGCGCGGGACAGCGCCTGGTCAATATGTGCAGGTGTCGGGAAAACATATTTTTCTTTTGCCGGGGCCGCCTCTTGAAATGCGACCGATGTACGTGGAGTCTGTGCGGCCGCGGCTTGTTCAACTCATGGGAGACTCTGTGATTGTCAGTCGTGTCGTGCGCCTCTATGGCATTGGGGAGTCATCCGCCGAACTCGAAGTGAAGGATTTGATGGCAGGTGTAAACCCGACTGTCGCGCCGCTGGCGTCTGAAGGCGAAATGGTATTTCGCATCACGGCAAGTGCAAAGACAGATGAACAGGCACGCCGCATGATCGCGCCTGTTCAGGGTGAGTTGGAAGAGCGCCTTGGCGACTATGTGTATGGCTATGATGATGAAACACTCGCCTCTGTTGTGCTTTCCAGACTGTTGGAGAACAAAAAAACGGTGTCGTTTGCAGAGAGTTGTACAGGTGGACTTCTGACATCGATGTTGGTCGACTGTGCGGGCAGTTCACGCGTGTTGCGCGGATCGGTCGTGGCGTATGACAACGCTGTGAAGACAGAACTGCTCCATGTTCCAAAGATGTCACTTGAAGCACACGGTGCGGTCAGTGAAGAAGTGGCTTATGCCATGGCAGAGGGTGTGCGCTTGGCAACCGGATCGGATGTCGGGGTGTCGGTGACGGGCGTCGCCGGGCCGGATGGCGGAACAATAGAAAAACCGGTAGGGCTTGTCTATATCGGTGTGACAGATGGTAAAACTACGAACGTAACGCGCCGACTCTTTTCGGGGGATCGCACGCAAGTGCGCATTCGCGCGGCAAAGCATGCGCTGTTTTTAGTGATTCAGGCCATGAAGAAGATTTGAAGGATCGTGAGATCGCGAGATCTCATGAATTTGAAGGGATAAGGTGATCGAATGACAACGTTTTTGGATTTTAATTTGAACAAAAAAGTGCAAGAAGCAATCAGTGAAATGGGCTATGAGGAGCCGTCACCGATTCAATCCGTATGCATTCCGCTCATCATGGAAGGAAAAGACGTGATCGGACAGGCGCAGACAGGAACGGGGAAAACGGCTGCGTTTGGCATTCCGCTGATTGACAAGACGGGAACGGGCCGCCACGTGCAGGCGATCATTCTCTTGCCGACGCGGGAACTTGCAATTCAGGTGGCGGGTGAACTGCGCCGCATCGCGAAATTCAAGCGCGTTCGCACACTGCCAATCTATGGTGGACAATCGATTGGTCATCAAATTCGCGCGCTTGAGCAAGGTGTGCACGTGGTGATCGGAACGCCGGGACGCGTACTTGATCACATCCGCCGCGGAACGCTCAAGCTCGATCAAGTGCAATCGGTCGTGCTTGACGAGGCGGATGAGATGCTTGATATGGGCTTTATCGAAGATATTGAGTCCATCTTAAAAGAGACGCCGGCCAATCGCCAAACGCTTTTGTTCTCGGCGACGATGCCGACAGAAGTGCGCCGCCTGGCAAACCGCTATATGAACAATCCGGAACACGTACAGATGGCAAAAAATGAATTGACGGTTCCGCTGATCGATCAGTACTACTATAAAGTACTCGATCGAAACAAACTGGAGAGCGTCTGCCGCATCATCGACAGTGAAGATGTGACACTTGGCATCATCTTTTGCCGCACAAAGCGCGGCGTGGATGAGCTTACGGAGGCGCTGATTTCGCGTGGCTATCTCGCAGACGGTCTGCACGGGGACTTGAGTCAGGCGCAACGGGATCGCGTCATGAAACGATTCCGCACAGGAGATATCGAGTTGCTTGTGGCGACGGATGTTGCGGCGCGCGGTATTGACGTCGGTAATGTGACGCATGTTGTCAACTATGATATGCCGCAAGATACAGAGTCGTATGTACACCGCATTGGACGCACGGGGCGCGCAGGCAAGCGCGGATTGGCGATCACGCTTGCCACGCCGCGAGAGTTCAAGTTGCTCAAATCGATTCAGCGTGATACAAAAGCGATTATCGAACCGCGCGAAGTACCGTCGGTTGCAGACGTTGCAGAGCGTCAGGCGGAACTCTGGCGTGAGCGGCTTGAGCGCACGACGGTTGAGGGTGGCCTCGCGCACTATCGTGCAATCCTTGGCAAACTCGTCGACGAATTTGATCCGATTGATCTTGCGGCAGCCGCACTGAAACTGGCGAGCGCAGGGGAACTTGAGGCAGAAACCGCCGATACGTACAACTTTGGAGAAACCGGTGGCGGCACAGGCATGGTGCGCTTCTTTATGAACATTGGTCGAAGCGCGCGCATGAGCCCTGGCGATTTGGTGCGCGCAATCGCAGAGGAGTCCGGCGTTCCGACGACGGCGATTGGCAAGATTGACATCTTTGACAAGTTTACGTTTATCGAGATTGCCGAGGAGTCAGCGCCATTTGTTTATGAGTCACTGCGTCAATCGCGCATCAATGGCGCGCGTGTCAATCTTGAGCCTGCCCGTCCGCGTTCGGGTGGCGGTGCAAGGCGCTCGTACTGAGCGGCGCTCTATTAAGCATATGTTTCGCAAGGATGAAACCGACTGCATGGGCAGTCGGTTTCTTTGTGGGGCATGGTATCATGCAATGAAGTGAAGTGAAGTGATGCCGACGGATTGAGTTTTTTATCCTTTACTTTTTGCGTGTTGTCACGGATTGGCATTATTAAGAGTTTGGCTGATAGCAACAAATTTTAGGGGCTGTGCGTATCGGAGATACACGAACAGATGTTTGTGTTTTTATAAAGTCGTAGTACAATACGTTTGAGGTTAACTTGAATTGCTTGATAGTTTCTCTTCAAGTTGAGATAAGTGTCTTAAAATGCAATAGGCGCATTTTGGATTATGATGATCAGGGTGGGATACCATTGGCAGATCGCAAAGCGGCGCTTGATCTTGCGCTCAAGCAAATTGAAAAACAGTTTGGCAAAGGTTCGATCATGAAACTCGGAGAAGCCAGTTCGTCGATGAATGTCGAGGTGATGTCTTCTGGCTCGCTAGCGCTTGATATTGCGCTTGGCATCGGCGGATTTCCGAAAGGGCGCGTGATTGAGATTTATGGTCCGGAATCTTCCGGAAAAACAACCGTTGCGCTACACACGATCGCGGAGGCGCAACGATTGGGTGGACAGGCTGCGTTTATCGACGCGGAACACGCACTGGATCCGCTGTATGCGCAAAAACTTGGCGTTAATATTGATGAACTTTTGATTTCTCAACCGGATACGGGGGAGCAGGCGCTTGAGATTGCAGAGGCGCTTGTGCGCAGTGGAGCCGTTGACGTGATCGTGATTGACTCGGTTGCCGCACTTGTGCCAAAGGCAGAGATTGAGGGTGACATGGGGGATTCTCATGTCGGGCTTCATGCGCGCCTCATGTCGCAAGCGCTTCGCAAATTGAGCGGTGCGATTAACAAGTCGCGCACGATCGCAATTTTTATCAATCAGATCCGTGAAAAAGTGGGCGTGATGTTCGGCAATCCAGAAACGACGACAGGCGGTCGCGCACTTAAGTTTTATGCGTCTGTTCGCCTGGAGGTGCGTAAGGCCGAGGTTTTGAAACAAGGCAATGATATGGTGGGAAACCGAACAAAAATCAAAGTTGTCAAGAATAAGGTGGCACCGCCGTTTAAGCAGGCAGAAGTCGACATCATGTTTGGAGAAGGCATTTCGCGTGAAGGAAGCCTGGTCGACCTCGGTGCTGAACTTGATATCATACAAAAGAGTGGCGCTTGGTACTCGTTTGCAGATGAGCGACTGGGACAAGGCAAGGAGAATGTGAAACAATTTTTAAAAGAACACGCGGAGATGGCGGATCGGATTGAACGATTGATTCGGGATAAGACCGTGACGAGCGCGGCACCGCCAAAAGATGAGCCGCAATTCAAGGTTGACGATGATGACGACGATTTTGATTTCGAAGATTGATCTGTGGCGCAAGTAAAACGAATTGAACCTGTCCCGAAAAAACGTTCACATCGCGTGCTTATTCTTGAAAATGAAGCGGAATGCGGACCGTATCACGCCATGTCGCTCATTGAACTTAGTGTAACGTCAGGGACGGTCTTCACAGAGACGCTCCATCGCGAACTGATAGAGCATGAAGAAGCACTCAACGCCTATGAGCAGGGGTTAACCTATCTTGAGCGGGGAGCGCACTCGAAACGTGAGCTTGCGCGCTACCTGAAGCGTAAAGGTTTTTCTGAAACGGCGTGTCAGATGGCGATAGGTCGCTTGGCGACACTTGAAATTCTATCTGATGCACAGCTTGCGCGTCGTCTTGTGGAGCAGTCGATGCATCAATCCGTCAGCAATCGTAGTGTCGCCGCGCGTTTAGCAAAACGAGGAATTGAAGGTCGGATAACAGACATCGCACTGCGTGAAGTGGAACGTGATGAAGAGAAGGCGGCCATGCAACTCGCTGAAAAGAAGCTTCCCGAACTGCTGCGACGCGCTGAAAAAAAAGTGGAACGGATGCGGCGTTCGGGACTGGCCAGGCAAGGGTTGCAAAAAGATGAAACGTTTCGACTTGGGATCATGTTTCTTGGACAATATTTGAGTCGTCGCGGTTTTAAACCTAGTACGGTTTCGCGCGTTATAAAACAGTTCGGGGCATCGCAAGGTGAGGATTATGAAGATGTGGGGCAGAGTGACGATGCTGAATTCGAGTGAGACAGTCGAAGGGGTGGGGAATGGTTCGTAGACAGTGAGGAAAAGGCCGAGATTTGCTTTGACAGCGGTGAATGGGCTGATTTATACTAATAGAGCGTATACCTGCTGTCGATTTTTTCTCGAAACGTTTGCGACACAGTTCTGGTCTTTGAAGCGGTCTTGAAAGCGTTAGTGAATTCATGCGACGTCCCGCGCTCGAAGTATAGTGAGCAGGGAGGGCAGATTGCCCATGAGCGGTGAAGAAATTGTTTTGGTTGTCGTGTTTCTGCTCATCCTTGTGGTAGCCTTTAGTATTCTCATGATTTTGATGAGAAGCAAATCAATCCAAACTTCACTGTCTGTGGCTCAGGCACAGGCGGAACAGTTGATTGAGGCGGCGAAGCGGGAGGCAGAAGCCAAGTTAAAAGAATCAACTCTTGAAGCAAAAGAAGAGGCACACCGAATTCGCACGGATGCAGAGCGCGATATTCGCGAGAGACGCTTTGAGGTTCAGCGATTGGAACGCCGACTTCTGCAAAAAGAGGAGGCGCTTGATCGCAAGAATGAATCCTTGGATCGGCGTGAAGAATCCCTCGCAATGCAAGAGAGAACCCTTGATAAATTGCGTGAGGATGCAGAGGCACTTGTTGCCGAACGCACCCTTGAAATGGAACGAATTGCTGTTTTGACGCGCGAAGAAGCAAGGACAATGATACTTGAGCAAGTACGTTCGGAGTGTAAGCACGATGCCGCCGTTTTAATGAAGGAGATTGAGACGCAGGCGCGTGACGATGCTGAGCGGAAAGCGAAAGAAATTATTGCGACTGCGATTCAGCGTTGCGCGGCAGACCATGTGGCAGAAACTACGGTTTCTGTCGTGACATTGCCAAGTGATGAAATGAAAGGGCGGATTATCGGCCGCGAAGGCCGTAATATCCGCACCCTTGAGACATTAACGGGTGTCGACCTAATCATTGACGATACACCGGAAGCGGTCATTTTGTCCGGCTTTGACCCGATCCGCCGCGAGGTTGCGCGGATTGCTCTTGAGCGATTGGTAGCGGATGGGCGAATCCACCCGGCACGCATTGAAGAAATGGTTGAAAAGGCGCGCAGGGACGTGGAGGAGCGTGTTCGTGAAGAAGGGGAACAGGCTACGTTTGAAGCTGGCATCCATGGGATTCACCCGGATTTGGTTAAGGTATTGGGACGCCTTAAGTTTCGTACGAGTTACGGTCAGAATGTGCTCAAGCACTCTGTTGAGGTAGCCCATTTGGCTGGACTCATGGCGGCAGAACTCGGCTTAGATGTGGCCTTGGCAAAGCGCGCAGGACTTCTTCACGATGTTGGAAAAGCAGTTACGCATGAAGTGGAGGGTTCGCACGTAGAAATTGGTGTAGACCTTGCAAAGAAATACCGTGAGCACCCGATTGTCATCAATGCAATCGGAGCGCATCACGGAGATATTGAATACACGTCACCCGTGTCGGTGCTCGTCGGGGCTGCAGACGCATTGTCTGCGGCGCGGCCTGGTGCCCGTCGCGAATCGCTTGACGTGTACCTTAAGAGGCTTGAGCGTCTTGAAGAGATTGCGTGCTCGTTTGAAGGCGTGGACAAGTCATACGCGATTCAGGCGGGACGCGAAATACGAATTATTGTAAAACCAGAGCAAGTGGATGATGCAGAGTCAATTCGCGTAGCGCGCGAGATTTCAAAGCGAATTGAGAGTGAACTGGATTACCCTGGGCAAATTAAAGTCACGGTAATTCGCGAGACCAGAGCAGTAGAATACGCAAAATAGAGGCGGCCTTTTGGCTGCCCTTATTTTTATTTTGAAGGATTGGATTTTTTTTCAAAAGGGAGGCGCGCAATGAGGTGGTTGATGCTTGGCGATATTACAGGTCATCCAGGAGTGACAGCAGTTGTCCGCTATTTGCCTGATCTGGTGACAAAACATCGTCCGGATCTCGTGATTGCAAACGCAGAGAACTCAGCGCAAAATGGCCGCGGAATTACACGGCAGGCGGCAGAGCGACTGTACGATGCGGGAGTGGAGATCCTGACACTTGGCAATCACGCCTTTGATCAAAAGGACACTGCTTCTTGGCTTGGCGATGATCCGCGTATTATTCGACCCGCGAATCTACACACGTCAGTACCGGGGCAGGGGTACACCATCGTCAAAGTGAATGGGGGAACTGTGGCGGTTCTAAACCTCATTGGACCTGCCGGGATCCCGCTTGGGAGTAATCCATTTCTCTTTTTTGATCAATTCTATAAAGATCACTCGGCTTCTTTCGATCTACTTTTTGTCGATTTTCACGCTGAGTTTACTTCCGAAAAGTTGGCGTTTGGTTGGTATGCGGATGGGCGAGCGACGGCGGTGATCGGCACGCATACACATGTTCAGACGGCGGATGAGCGTATTTTACCGAACGGAACCGGATATTTGACGGATGTCGGCATGACGGGACCGCGTGACGGCGTGCTTGGCGTACGCAAAGAGACCGTCATTCGCAAATTTATCGATCAATTGCCGGCGAGGTTCGATGTCGCAGACGGATATTTACAATTGTCAGGTGTCTTGATTGACATTGCCGACAATGGTCGAGTCACAAAAATCGAACGCATACAACAGCTCGAAGGATAAAGTGTAATGGTTTTGCATTCAGTCACTCTTATGGAGGTTGAGCCATGTTTCAGGGGAATCGAGTTGTTGATGGACACGCAGATATTTTGTATCGCATGGGTCGCGAAAATCTGTCGTTTGGCGATGTTGATTCGAAACTTCAACAATCCTATGAGAAATTAAAAGCGAGTGGCGTCGATCTGCAAGTTTTTGTGACGTTTGTTGAACCTGCACTCTCCAGTGGGGAGCAATTGTATGAAGTGTTTTCTTCGCTCCAGCGATTCTATGATGAGGTTGTCCCAAAAGGCGTTTCGCCGATTCTGTCTGCTGCTGATTTGGCGAATGTACGTAATCCTGAACAACATCAAATTTTTGGACTCCTGAGTGTCGAAGGCGCGGAATGCCTTGACCGCCGTATCAGCGTGTTAGACGGATTGTACCGTATGGGAATTCGCCTCATCGGCCTTACGTGGAACGGTCAGAATTGTCTCGCAGACGGTGTAGGCGAGTTGCGCGGGGGCGGGCTGACGCAGTTTGGATTTGAGGTGGTGCAGCGGATGAATGAGCTAGGCATGGTTATTGATGTCTCCCACTTGAGTGTTCAGGGCGTTTGGGATGTGCTTGATACCTCAAGGGCCCCGATTGTCGCCTCACACAGCAATGCCATGCGTGTCCACGCACATAGAAGAAACCTGACAGATGACCAGATTCGAGCCATTGCGCGCTCTGGCGGGTTGATCGGCGCAACGTTTGTTCCGCCTTTTCTCGCAGAGAAAGGCGCGTCTATCGATGATGTGTTGCGTCACATTGATTATCTTTTGACAATCGCAGGTGAAGACGCGGTTGGTCTTGGTTCTGATTTTGACGGAATCGATGAGGGACCTGTGGGGTTACGCGACGGACGATCTTATCCGGATCTTTTGGAGCGACTCTATCGAGCGTATGGAGAGCCTTTGGCAAAAAAAATCGCAGGAGAGTCTTGGCTACGCGTTTTGGAATCCGTGCTTCGCTAACGTTTGGGACGTATTTCCAGCGTTTGCTGGGAGATCAATGTGTGAGGTGCAAACGTGATGCATGCCGTGGATCTTCATGTTCATACAACGGCGTCTGACGGAACGCTTCGTCCGTGCGAGATCGCGAAACTCGCGCGCGAGAAAAAGTTATTTGGCATTGCAGTGACCGATCATGACTCCGTCGATGGCGTCCCCGAGGCAATATCCGCAGGGCTTGAGTATTCAGTGCGCGTGATTGCCGGGGTGGAGTTGAGTGCGACGGATGAGGCGAGAGATATCCACATTCTCGGCTATGGGATGGATCTTTCCTGTGAGCCGTTTCGAATGAAGCTCTCCTCCCTGCGCTGTGAGCGTGACGAACGCATCAAAAAAATGGTTGAGCTCGCTCAAAGGCGCGGGATGCCCATTTTGTTTGACGATGTTTTACGCGAGTCGTCCGGAGGGGCGGTCGGCCGTCCGCATCTCGCGCGCGCCATGGTTAAAAGACAGATCGTGTCGTCTGTTCATGAAGCATTTACGCTTCATCTGCGGCGCGGGGCGACCTGTTTTGTTGAGCGTCCGCAACTCACGGTGAAAGAGGCCGTACGGTGGATCCACGATGCGGGAGGGGTGGCCGTTTTGGCACATCCCGCATTGATAGGAGATGACGCGGCCATCGAAGCGTATCTTCGTTTTGATATGGATGGAATCGAAGTGGATCATCCGGACAATGACGTGAAACAGCGCGCGGCGTACCGCGAGATGGCCCGAAGACTGAACCTGTTTACGACGGCCGGCTCTGATTTTCACGGCGCTGCGAGTGGACATCGCGGCGATCTTGGTAGTCAGGTCATGAATTATGAAGACCTCCCCGCAGTGCTTCGCATTTAATCTCCCATCTGCCCGTGAATTGGGCGCCTCAATCCGTGTCACATGCCTAGATCGCTTCATAGGATGTGCTGACAGATCGATCGATCCATCAACAGAGGAGCAGACGATGCACTGTCAACATGGCTGAAGGAGGTCGCGGGCGTGCACTCACGAGATGAATACCGCGAAATCATTACAGATGCAGTTTGTGGTCGCGGTAGCAAGTACAGTCAGCATACCTATACCATCCACACGGCGAACCGTCCTACCACCATCGGCGGTTGCTGGGTGATGAATCACTCGTGTGAAGGGGTTCTGATCGGCGAAACGGTCGAGGTTCGCGGGCGTTTTGATACGAATGTTTGGTATTCGTACAACGACAACAGTGAAACCGCAGTTGCAAAAGACACGGTTTCCTACGTTGAGCAAATCAACTTGCAGGGGCTTGATCCAAATTGTTCGCTGGATGATCTATCAGTCCACGTCAAGGTCAAGCAGGAGCCTAACTGTGTCGATGCGACGATTGTGGATGACCACTCCGAAATTCTTGTTCGCGTCGAGATTGAATGGCTTGTCGAAGTGATTGGACCGACGAAGGTGTGGGTATTGACGATGACGCCCTCCCATAAAAAAGACAGCTTTGACGTCGAGAGCAGTTTGCTTGAAGAGTCAAGCCTGTAAAAAGATTTCATGCAGTGCGTGGGCGCGATGCGCCCTTTTTCTCTAGTTCCACGCATTGCAAAAGAGGGGGCGGCGTCGTGTCACAGTCGCACACGGTGGAAGTCTCATATGGCGCACTTTCAAAGCGACTGGATTTTTTGGGCAAAAGACGCGAGATGAAAATACTGTTACCTAAAGGCATTCGCGCCGCGCTTCACATGCCGCCGCATGCAATGCGTTTTATGACGACTGGCCATCAGGCCATCCGTATCGGACCGGCGTTTGCAATCTATGCGTTGCCTTTAACGAAAGGGCGGCGCTTTGGCCAACAGCAATCGCTGTTTCAAGACGTCAGCCGACTGGGGGCGCGTCTTGGCATGGATATCTATGTGATTACGCCAGGCGCAATCCGCACTGATTCTGGCGTCGTTATGGGGTATCGCTTTCGCGAAGGGACTTGGCGTAAAGAGGTGTGCCCCTATCCAGACGTTGTATGGCGAAGATTGACCAGTCGCCCGCGCGCGTTTTTGACGAAGTTGATGGAGGATGAAACGATCTTCGAGTCAATCCCCCAGATCACGCTGCCACGCTCCATGAGTGAAAAGGGTGTCATGCATCAGCGTGTGTTGATGTGCTCCCCTTTTTCTGCACACGTGCCGCATACCCTGATGGCGCGCAGTACTGAAGAGCTTGTCGCGTGTGTGGATGGGTTTGATGACTGTTACGTAAAACCTGCGCGCGGGACTCAGGGAATCGGCATTGTGCGCGTGCGCCGTGCGCGCGGCGGCTATGAAGTGTTGCGCGATGGTGCGCCGCCGCGCGAGATCTCTCTGTCTGAACTCGCGCGGCGGTATGCGCCTTTTTTTCGCGCCGGAGAACGCGTTCTCATCCAGGAGACGATCCCACTGCTTCGCACCAAGGAGGGACGGCCGCTTGATTTTCGCTGCCTCGTTCAAGCGGTAAACGGTCGCCCTGTCGTGACAGCGCTCATTGCGCGCATCGGTTCCCTGGAATCGATTACGACCAATCTTCACACAGGCGGTGAAGCGGTATCCGCACAGGCGCTCTTGCCTCATCTCTCTGTGGCGCAGGCAAGTGCCATGTCTGCAGAATTCTCGCGCATGGAGTCTCTTGCTTGTGATCTGTTTGAACACATAAAGCGTCAGCATGGTGAATTGGGAGAAGTGGGGATTGATTTCGCGTTTGATCAGGATCTTCGCGTTTACATCCTGGAAGTCAATCCATGTCCCGGTCGACGAATGCTCAAAAACGTCGATCTGCGGTTGCGCACGCGTTCGATCACGCGGATTCTAGAGCATGCCCTCTGCATTACAGGGTATGAGTCGATCAAATCATGACAAGGAGAATGGGTGTGGCGAGTCCATCAAGGCGCGTGCGAAAACCCTATCTGACTGGTGTGGACAACAGGGAGAGCACGGTCGGCGTCATGGCGCATGTGCGGCTTGTCGATGGCCAGTTTTCGGGAAGACAAGGACCCGCTCTCATGAAGTATCTTGAAATCGGGAGAAAGCACGACATTGCGGTGTGTGTCTTTGACCCCGCAGATGTCGATCTAAAGCGGCATGTCTTAGAGGGGTACGTGTTACAGCGCGGAAGCGAGACGCCACAGCTGATTCGGCGGGAGATGCCGATTCCTCCGGTGATTTACGATCAAATCTTGTCACGCCGCTACGAACAACTGCGCGCCTTTCGCCCCTTACGCGCTTATCTGCAAAAAAACGCCAAGCTCTTTAACAGTGGCTATTTTGACAAATGGGATGTCGATCAGTGGTTAAAAAAGCGTACTGCACTCCTTCCATTTCTTCCTGAGACCGATCTGCTGCGCGATGCGGAACAATTGCGAGCTTTTTTGATGAAACACCCGGTTGCGTTTATCAAACCGACGGCCGGAAGCCTTGGTATTGGCATCTTGCGGGTGGTGCAAAGAGACCGCGGGTATTTTGCGCAGTTGCGAAAGCGTTCTGGGGCGCTGAGCGAAGAGACGTTTAAGAATGCAGAAGATCTTTTTTTGCGGCATCAGAAACGCTTTCTACGTCCACACATCATCCAACAGGGCCTGACGCTTATCCAGGATGACGGCTGTCCGATTGACTTGCGCGTCGTTGCACAAAAGAATCGCTTAGGCATATGGTGCATCACAAAGCAATACGCCCGCAAAGCTGCCAGTGGTGAGTTTGTCTCCAATCTTACCACGGGGGGCGAGGCGCAACGCATTGCCGACCTTGAGCGCAGTGGGTTGATTCAAAACGCGGTGATGCTTCGCGAGACGATCAAGGCGCTCACGATGGAGGTCTGCACTTGTATTGAAAAAGAGAGTCGCTCGCTTATCGGTGAATTGGGACTTGATTTTGGTGTTGCACCGGATGGCCATCTTTATGTCATTGAGGTGAACAGCAAACCATTCAAATCACCTGTCACTGAACTTGGGTCTGAGAAATTGCTCGACCTTTCGTTTCTGCGTCCTCTGCGCTTTGCGCAGTGGCTTTGTGTGAAGCGAGGTCAAAAAGGGGTACCGCGATGAGCACATACCTTCTCCATCAGGGGCAGGCTTCTGCCAGGCGGCTGGTAAAACGCGTGCCTGGATTGATCGGGATACGTGAGGTGCGCGGGAATGTGCAGCCGACTGATCGACTGATCCGTTACGCGGGCGGTGAAGAGCCTGATGCAGGCGCGTGGGTCATCAATCGAAAGGCCGCGTTTGATACGGCCAGTCAACGCAAAAAGATGGCGGAGCGACTCAAGATGACGGGGGTGCGCTTGCCAAAGTACGCGCGTTCTGCGCGTGACGGATGGCAGGCGCCACTGACAAGACACTACCGCATTCCAGTGTTTGACTTGCGCGCTCTCACTTGTTTTCGCACGGATCAAAAAACAGTGTGGCTGAGTCAACGTGTCCGCGAAGTGGTCGACACGATGTCAGAGATTACGCTTGACTATGATGAACAGGCAGGGAAAGTGTGTCAATTGGCTGTACGCGCGACACACGCGCTGGGACTTGAGATGGCTCTTGTGAGCATCGGCGTCACGCCGCGCGGCATGCTCGTCGTCCTGGATGTCTCACCGACGCCTGTCATGCAGGGAAAAATTTTAGATGTATATGCGCAGGCCATTCGCGAGTGGATTGTACAGCGCGAGACACCAGCCGATCCTGCCCGTGTCTTGCTTGGCACTGATCTCGAATTTATGCTGCGCGGCAGGAAAGGAAAAATGATTCTCGCTTCACGTTATTTTCCACTCAAAGGGACGATTGGCTGTGACGACCGAAGTTTTGGCGGAGATCGCATGAGGCATCCGCTCGCGGAGGTGCGCCCGGCACCCGCCGCTACACCGGAACGGTTGTGTGAGAATGTACGGCAGGCGCTCAATGAGGCCGCCGCACGCTTTCCGCGTGAATTTCCACAGTGGATCGCCGGGTGTGCGCCGTTTGAACGCTTTCCGACAGGTGGCCATATTCATATGAGCGGGGTACCTTTTCACGGCAGGCTCGTTCATTTGCTGGATGTGTATGTCGGGCTTCCGCTGATGCTGATTGAGGACCCGGCCAGCAGTGCGCGCAGAAGACCTCGCTACGGGTTTCTCGGTGACATCCGCCATAAACCGCACGGTGGTTTTGAGTATCGCACGCCGGGGAGCTTTCTTGTCGATCCGGTCATCGCACTGTGCGCGTTTGCATTAACCCACATTGTAATCCATCACCAGCAAGAACTATTTTGTCATCCGCTCTATGAAGATGAGATGACGCGTGCGTTTTATCAGAATGATCGAGACACACTCTTGCCAATGGCGCGAGCAGTCTATTCATCCCTGCGCAAAACGGCGACATTTGAACGGTACAGGGATGTGATTGAACCTGTTTTTGAGATGATCGAGCGCGACGAGGTGTGGGATGAGAATGTAGATGTGCGCGATGCGTGGGGCGTTCGCGAGCAGGCAGAAAAACATGAGCGGACCACGGCGTCCTAGACGGATGTTGCTCGTGAAGAGATGAGAGAAAGGGTTTTATTCATGGCGTATGATAAAAAGACAGACCTGCAGCGCTTGGGGCGCGCGTCTTCTTTGCGCTTGGCGCGCGCATCAACGCTTGCTGCAAAACCGCTTTGCATCGTGTGGATCGGGGAGAGTCAGGTGCGAACCGCCTATCTTCAAACACTCCTGCGCGACGCGGCGTGGGTCGGGTTTGACGCAGCGATTGCGAGCACATCCAAGCTTCTTGAATTGCTGCAGAACATCGATCGCAAAGTGGTCGTCTACAATCGCCTGGCAACGCGAAAAGACGAGGCGCAGACAGCCGTGATCCAGTGCAAGCACAATCTTGACGCGCGGAAAATCCCCTATTTTAACCCGTCGTTTCTCTCCAAGCGCGATGTGAGCGCGTGGCTTCGTCAAGACAAACAGGCGTCCGCATTTTTGCCTGACACAAAAGCGCGTTTCACGGAAGACGATGTCAAAGCGTTTCTAAGGCGTTATCCGCTCGTCTTTATAAAACCGACAGGGGGAAGTTTTGGCGAGGGGATTCTGCGCGTCACGCGTGAGGCAGGGCGGTTCGTGTTGGCTGAAAGGCGCGAGCGGCGCGTCGTGTCGACATCCTTTGAGAGCGTCTCTGCGCTTGCCAAACATGTGGCGCGAACGCGTGGCGCGACGTGTGTCCTGCAAGAAGGCATTCCCTTGCGCACCGTACAGGGTTGTCCTGCGGATTTTCGCGTTCATCTTTGCAAGGACGGCGAAAACCAGTGGCAGATTGCGGGATGCGCGGCAAAGGTTGCGCGGCGTGATGCGATTACCACGCACGTGTACAGTGGCGGGCACGTTGACTCGGCGGATCAGGTTTTGCGCAGTTGGTATGGCGAACAAGCAACTGCAATGCGTGAGCATGTCGAACAGTCAGCCATCACAATCAGTCGGGCGCTTGAGCAATTCGTCACAGGACCGCTCGGAGAACTCGGGCTTGACATGGGGATCTCAGAGGATGACCGAATCGTGTTGTTTGAAGCAAACGCAAAGCCTGGACGCACCATTTTTCATCACCCATCATTAAAAAAACAGGCGGAAGCGTCGCGCAGGATGCTGCTCTCTTATGCGTGGAGCCTGGCACGCCATCCAAGCGAAGCCCAGTCAAAATTCGATAGCATCTCACCCGGTCCGGAATGGATTACCCCTCTTGAAGATCCTGCCTTAAAAGCGACGGTATTTTTCAAATCGCGGGAGACTCGGGCCCGATGAGTATCGGCGTGCTTACGGCAAGCGTGACGCGCGGCAAACCGGGTGGCGACATCACGCATTTTCGCAGGCTTGTCCGTCTTGGTGAGCAGATGGAGATTCCTATCCTCATTTACAGTTTGAAACCAAGTGGTGCGCTGGAGACGTTTGCGTGGAATGCATCCGCAGGCGGCTTCTCGGAAATTCCGATGAGGCAGTTGCCGCGCGTGCTTTACAATCGCATTCCGACGCGCAGGCTGGAACAAATGGACTGGGTGACATCTTTTAAGGATCGCTTTTTGCGCGAAGGAAGAACGATTACGAATCCAGGTTTTCTCTATAAAGACGAACTTGCAAAGGTTTGGTCGCGTGCTCCGGAATTGTCTGCAAACCTTCCTGTCACCCTCGTGTCGCCGTCGTTTGAAGAGGCGCTTCTCGCGTTTCGCGAGTATCCGGTTTGGTATTTGAAACCGGCGCACGGCAAGGCTGGAATGGGAATCAAGCGGCTGAAGTGCGGAGATCGCGCGATTGAGATCACCCATCAAGAAAAAGGCCGCATGCGCACGTCAGAGTTGCTGGATGAAAAGATGGTTCAGGCATTTTGGCGGAATCTTCCTGCGCGCTTTGTGTTGCAACGTGAAGCAAAAACCTTGGCGCTTGACGGCTGTCGCGCTGATGTGAGGCTATTGCTGCATCGTGATCTGCGGGATGGTTTTACGCGCTCAGGCGCCGGTGTGCGCATTGGACCGCGCGAAGGGATTACAACCCACGTCCCAAATGGCGGACGATTGGCGACGCTCAACAAGACGCTTAAAAGCCTTTATGGAAAGCGCAGCGAAGAGGTAGACGCGCGGATTGAAGAGGTTGTCCAAGCTGGCGCGCGGGCGATTGAACTCGGGTGCGGCGGGGTCTGGTGTGAGCTCTCGTTTGATCTTGGCTTGTCACCGGAGGGAACGCCGATTCTTTTTGAGGCGAATGCCAAACCGATGAAGTTTGATGAAACAAGGATTGAAACAAAAGGAAAAATGCAGCTTTTGCGAACACTTTCGCACATGGCAAGGCGTTGAGACTGGCGAAAACTGACGGTTGCGCGAAACGTGCACACTTGCTATGATGTTCACACCTGCCGTGTGCGTATGGGGCTTATGTTTTGAACCTTACGTGTTATAAGGGAAACAGATCGGCGTTTCGTGCTGGCATGCCCTCCTGAGAAGGGACGTCAAACACTCGAAACCACAGTTGCCCACCTGCGAGAGCAGGTTCGAAAACACGCGTCCTTTACGGCATGCGCGGGTTTTATATGAAAAGACAAGTGAACTGCCGCAGGGATGTCTTCCTGCGGCTTTTGCATGGATAATTTGTCACTTAAATGAACTTCCGATAAACTAGAGTGAATGAGAACAGGGAGGAACAACCTGGTGCTGCGAAGTGAACTTGACCCCGCATTGACGGTGCACCGTCCCTCGATTCCCGTGCAGGAAGCGCTGAAACATGCGGCGGGCTTGCGCGAAGATCTAAAGGACGCGTATCGCGGGAAACGCTATCTTTTAAAAACTTATGGATGTCAAATGAATGAGCACGATTCAGAGATGATAGCCGGTCTCCTTGAGGAAATGGGTTATGCCGCGACAACGGATGAAACGGCTGCGGATCTGATTCTTTTTAATACGTGTGCGGTGCGGGAGAATGCGGAGAATAAAGTGTTTGGCGAGATCGGGCGCGTCAAGCCGCTCAAGCAACTCAATCCGCAGCTGTTGCTTGGCGTCTGCGGATGTATGCCGCAAGAAGCTGCGGTGCAGGAGCGCGTGCGCAGCACGTACCCTTGGGTGGATGTCGTCTTTGGCACGCATAACATTCATCGCATGCCCGAGTTGATTGAACAGGCGAGCAACGCTTTTGAAACGGTCATGGAAGTCTGGGAACAGTCGACGGAGACGTTTGACGAACTGCCAAAGGCACGCACAGACCAGACGCGCGCCTGGGTCAACATCCAGTATGGGTGCAATAAGTTTTGCACGTATTGCATTGTGCCGTATACACGCGGTCGCGAACGCAGCCGAACGATGGAGAGCATTGTTTCCGAAGTTGAGGAACTCGCGGCGCGCGGCTTTCGGGAAGTGACACTTCTTGGTCAAAATGTGAATGATTACGGACTGGATCTTGGCACACAGTTTTCTTTTCTGCTGCGTGCGGTGGGACGTGTCGCGGGGATCGAACGGGTGCGCTTTACCACGTCTAATCCATGGAATTTTACGGATGACTTAATTGAGGCAATCGCCGAGACGAAGAGCGTTTGCCATCACATTCACCTCCCGGTGCAGTCGGGAAGCAATGCGGTCTTAAAGCGGATGAATCGCGGCTACACGCGCGAGTATTATCTCGATCTGGTGAGAAAGATCCGCGAGCGGATTCCGGATGTTGCGCTGACAACCGATTTGATTGTAGGTTTTCCGGGCGAGACAGAGCAGGACTTTCAAGAGACACTCGCGCTGGTTTCAGACGTTGCGTTTGACAATGCGTATACGTTTTCGTACTCAGCGCGGGCAGGCACACCGGCGGCAGGTTTTAAAGATGCCGTATCAGAAGATGAGAAAAAACAGCGCCTGGCGCGCCTTATGGCCGTGCAAGATCGTTTTACGCTCTTGGCGAGCCAGCGCATGGTAGGAAAGACCGTGCGCGTTTTGGTAGAAGGCGTTTCGCGCACGAATGGCCATGTCCTTGCTGCGCGCACAGATACGAACAAGCTGGTGTTGATTGAAGGACCGCTTCGGTGGATCGGGCAGACGCTTGATGTGCGCATCGTATCTGCCAACACGTGGACGCTGCGTGGAGAATGTGTAGAAAAAGAGCGTGAGGCGAGGACAGGATCATGAAGACACCGATGCTAGACCAGTATGATCGCATCAAGGCGTCCTGTCCGGACGCCCTTTTGATGTATCGCCTCGGGGATTTCTATGAGCTGTTTTACGATGACGCAACGCTTGCAAGCGAGCTTCTCGGGCTGACTCTCACAGGTCGGGGCAAGGGGGAATCGCGCATTCCGATGTGTGGCGTGCCCGTTCATGCGGCAGAAGGATACATTGGGAAATTGGTGATCGCCGGGCTGCGCGTGGCGATCTGCGAACAGGTCGAAGACCCGCGCAGCGTAAAGGGAATCGTTCGCCGCGAGATCGTGCGCATCGTGACGCCAGGGACGGCGCATGAGTATTTGCGTGAGGAAGACGGGCTGCTGCGCATCGGGACACTAGAGGTGAACAAGGCGCATTCCGGGGCAGTGGTTGCGGCAATCCTTGACCCGCTGACGGGAGATTGTCTGCGCATGGAGGCGACAGCGCAGGAGATCCTTGGCTGGTTTAAAACAGCGGGTGTGCGTGAACTGATTGTCGACAGTCGAACATCCGATCAGGCGAGCAAAATGATCGGGGAGCTGGCGACGGCACTCTCTGTCCTCGTTTCCCGTCTGCCAGCAGAGCGGGCGGTACACACACAGGATAGCCTGGCACAGGTCGTCGAGTCGCGTCTGGTGGCATATGTGTCGTATACGCTGTGCGCGACACCGCTTCATATGAAGCCTTCAATGTCTATCAATGACACACCCCATCTTTTTATCTCAGCCGCAACGGCCCATCACCTGGAACTGCTTGAGCCGCGCCGCTTTTCAAAGCGCTCGACGTCACTCTATGATTTTCTTCATGCGACCCACACCGCGATGGGAAAGCGCGTGCTGCGCCAGATGATCCTTTATCCGCTGGCGGATAGCAAGGCGATTGAGGCGCGGCTCACTGTGCTTGACCATATGCTTGAAAACGCGGTTGCCCGCGCTGAGACAGCAGAACTATTGCGCGGGTTTCGCGATCTTGAGAAGATGTGCGCGCGCCTTTCAAGCGGTGCTGCGGGACCGCGCGATCTGCTCTTTATCGCGCAGTCAATGCGCCGCGCCGTGCGGATTCGAAAAATCTGGGAACAGATTGCGACTGCGCACGCTGTTCACGCGCTGCTTGTCGATCTGCCGCGCGATGATGCACAGGATGTGCGGGTTGAGGCGCTGCTGGTGGATGATCCGCCTGCCGTCGAGCGCGCACTTGGCGTGATTCGAGAAGGGGTCGACCCAGAGATCGACCGCCTGCGGCGCATCGCGCAGGACAGTCGCTCCTACATGGCGGAACTCGAAGCGCGCGAACGGCAGCGGACAGGCATTCGCTCGCTGAAAGTCGCTTACAACAGGGTGTTTGGATACTACATCGAAGTGACAGCGAGCAATCGCGCTTTGGTGCCGGAAGATTATGAGCGAAAGCAGACACTGGCTGGCGCCGAGCGATACGTCACGCAAGAATTGCGACTGCGGGAGGCGGAGATTCTCTCTGCAGAGGAAAAGTTGCGCGACCGCGAGGAGGGCATCGTGCGCGACATGATGGGAGACATGCGACAGCGCGTCCCCGAGATTCAAAAGACGGCGACGCAGATCGGATGGCTCGATGCCTTTCTTGCTCTCGCCGAAATCGCACTGCGCTACCGTTTTTCGCGCCCAGTGCTCGATGACAGTATCGATCTTGAAATCAGGGCGGGTCGCCATCCGGTCGTTGAGCAGGGGCTTTCTGGAACGTATGTACCGAATGACACGATTCTTACGGAAAATCGGCAGCTTGCAATCATCACAGGTCCAAACATGGGCGGAAAGAGTACCTACATGCGGCAAGTGGCGCTGATTGTGATCCTTGCGCAAATCGGCTCCTATGTTCCGGCGGAGTACGCGCGTGTCGGGATTGTGGACAAGCTGTTTACGCGCATCGGGGCTTCGGATGACGTCGCGTCTGGACAGAGCACGTTCATGGTGGAGATGGCAGAGACTGCGGAATTGCTCACGATGGCGACAGAGAGAAGCTTGATCTTGCTCGATGAGATTGGGCGCGGCACAGCAACGTACGACGGTCTGTCGATCGCGGAGGCGGTGGTTGAATATTTGCATGATCAGGTCAAGGCGCGGACCCTTTTTGCGACGCATTATCACGAGCTGACAGAGCTTTCGTTGCGCCTGCCGCGTGTTTTCAACCTCTCGGTGGCGGCTTCCACTGAGCGGGATTCGCTCATCTTTCTCCATCATGTAAGCGAGGGGCCGGCTGATCGCTCCTATGGCATCGATGTTGCGAAACTGGCCGGGGTGCCCAAACGGGTAACGGCGCGCGCGCGCGTGCTGCTTAAAGAGCGTGAGACGCAGGCGCGCCAGATGAATCGCGAACAGGTTTCTTTTTTTGACGATCAGGCGCTGCAGGAAGACCGCGAATCTCTAGCGATTCTTGAGACAATTACGGAGCTTCCCCTAGATGAGTGGACACCTCGCGAGGCGCTTTTGTACCTCTTTGAACTGCGCGATCGCCTGCGCAGCGCGCGCGGGAACGAAAAAGAAGGGGTGGGCGCATGGGACGCATCGCGCAACTGAGTGAGCTTGTCGCAAACCAGATTGCGGCGGGTGAAGTGGTCGAACGGCCGGCGTCAGTCATCCGCGAACTCCTTGACAATGCGATTGACGCAGGGGCGACAAAAATTGACATCACGGTGACGGGCGGCGGGCTCACGCGCATGGAAGTGCAGGATAACGGCTGCGGGATGGATGAAGAAGATCTGAACCTTTCTATCATTCGTCACGCGACGAGCAAGCTGCGTACGATGGACGATTTTCGCAAACTGCACACACTCGGTTTTCGCGGCGAGGCGCTCCCCTCCATTGCATCGGTCAGCCGGATGACACTTCGCTCGCGCGTCGATTTACATCCTGGCGGCATTGAGCTGCGCGTGATCGGCGGTGAGAAGATTGAACAGTCAACAGTTGGCATGGCGCGCGGAACACGGGTCATCGTGGAAGATCTCTTTTATAACACGCCAGCGCGACTCAAGTTTGTGCGCTCTCTTCAGACGGAGGTCAGTCACATTACGGAGGTTGTGACAAAACGGGCGATGGCGTACCCATCGATTGCATTTACGCTAAAGGTCGATGGCAAGTTGGTTTTTTTGACGCCAGGCAGCGGTGATTTGACCGCTGTGTTTCTCTCGCTCTACGGCGCGGATGTGACAAAACGCGCTCTCGCAGTGCATGAAACACGTCCCGATCTGCGTGTGAGCGGCCTGATTGGCGCACCGCAAGACGCGCGCACCGCCCGTCACGCGATGTGGTTTTATGTGAATCAGCGCCCCATCCGCAGCCAAGCGTTGCAATTTGCCGTCATCGAGGGATATGGAACGGCGCTGTTCAAAGGGCGGTATCCGCTGACTGCGCTGTTTCTTGAGATGGATCCGGCGCTTGTTGATGTGAACATTCATCCAAGCAAGCTAGAGGTTCGCTTCAGTGAGGAACAGGATGTGCGGGATGCGGTGACGCGGGCAATCAAGGCGGCGCTTTTGACAGGGCTGTACATCCCTGACTTGTCTTTGCATACGGCACTTCCCGATGAACCACTGCGACTGCGCGAACAGCCGCCGGCTTCCGAGTATTCGCCCAGGCAGTTGGCATTTCACGGCGCTGCCCCGATCGAATCAGCTCCAGCGCAGATTCCGCGTCAAAATCAGGATCAAGCCGTGCGCGTTTATGATTCGCAATCGCGTGAAAAAAAGACGCTTGCGACGTTTGCCCATCCGCCTGCTGCCAAGGCCCCGTCATCCCTTGATCAAGGAGCAGAGTTTGCTGAGGCGATGATGCGAACGCACGCGCGTGAGCAACGACTGACGTCAGCTTCTGCAGACAACCGACAGACTGGCGCACGCCTGCGCCCGCTTGCCCAGGCGCTGTCCATGTATGTCGTCGCAGAGGATGACGATGCGGTTTATCTGATTGATCAGCACGCAGCGCACGAGCGTGTGCTCTACGAGCGGTTCATGGTCATGGCGGGATCCGGCAATTCGCAGACGCAGGAACTGCTCGTCCCGCTGACCTTTTCACTCACGCCGGCCGCCTTTTTTCGCGTGATGGAGCGGGTTGATGACGCCAAGCGGCTGGGCCTTGTATATGAGGCATTTGGCGAGCATGATCTTGTGGTGCGCGCAGTCCCGCTCTGGTGGCAGGGCGTACCGCTTGATCGCATGGTGCATGAAGTCATCGACACTTTTTTAGAGGAGGAAGGAGTCGACCAAAAAACGTGGGAAAAGCGAGTGATTCTGCGCGCCTGCAAAGCGGCGATCAAGGCAAACCAGCGGCTGTCCATGCTGGAGATGCAGGCGCTTTTGGACGAGCTTTCGACGCTTCAAAATCCATTTACCTGCCCGCACGGCCGTCCGACGGCGCTGCGCATCGGACGGGAGCGCCTCGAAAAAGAGTTTCGCAGGCGGTAGACGCGGCCTACTGGCGGCTGCACACGGTTGTTACGACGTCTGCCAACGGCAGTTCTCGGCAAGAAGAGCGGGCGCTGCGCATCGCGGGTGAGTATCAATTGCGCTTTGCTGCGCGCAGAAGAAGGCCGCTTACGGCGCTTTTAAAAGACGAGGCGAGCGAGGCTGCAGTAGTGATCGGCGATGATCCGCAGATTGCACTGTTTGACGGTCGTTCATCTCACGGTTTTTTTTATCACCCGGGAATCTCTCTCCCGCGCGTCAAGGCGATGGAAAAGGGTGTGCGCGATCGCTTTGTGGACATTTGCGGGATTCAAGAAGGAGATCACGTGTTGGACGGCACGGCAGGGCTTTGCGCTGAGGCGACACTGCTTGCGGCGGCAGTTGGTGAATCAGGTGCTGTTACGGCGACGGAGGCACATTATCTGACCTATCTTGTGGTGCGCGAAGGACTGGCCTCTTATCAGACGTCGTTTCTGCCTTTTGCAAGAGCGCTTCGGCGGATCGATTTGCAGTATGGAACGTGGCAGGAACAAGTACGGATGAAAAAGGTAAGGCGTCCGGACGTATTCTATCTTGATCCGATGTTTGAACAGACGATTACCAAGTCATCAGGTATGCAAGCGCTCAAACCCTACACCCTCTCTGAAACCTTCTCGAGTGCGGATCTGGAGCTGGCGCGCGCCTTTTCCAGGCGCAGGTTAATCGTTAAAACGAGGCGGCACAGCGCGTGGCTAGAAACGGTGCAACCTGATGAACTGCATGCGTCTGCCCGATTTTCTTATGCTGTGTTTTATGCCAACGGCGCAAGGGGAGGAGGGGCCATTTGAAAACGCGCATCCTCTGTATCGTGGGACCGACGGCGGTCGGCAAAACAGAGCTCAGCCTGCAGCTTGCAGAGGCGCTCTCTGGAGAGATTGTCAGCGCAGACTCCATGCAAGTTTATCGCGGAATGGATATCGGCACGGCTAAACTGCCGATGAATCAGCGCAGAGGAATTGTGCATCATATGATTGATGTCGCAGAACCCACAGAAGCATACACGGTGCATCGCTATGCAGTTCACGCCCGCAAGGTGATCGAAGAGATTGCCCTGCGCAATAAAACGCCGATTGTGGTGGGGGGAACTGGACTCTATGTGCGCGCGCTCACGGAACATTTTGACTTTACGGAGACACGCGAGGATGAGGTGTTACGCGCGCAACTCACTGCCCGGGCAGAGCGTGAAGGCGTGGCTCGGCTGCATGAGGAATTAGGTCTACGCGATCCTGAGGCGGCAAACAGGATTCATCCAAACGACCTTCGGCGGATCATACGCGCGCTTGAAGTGAATGAAATCACCGGGAAGACGCTGGAGGAAAACTGGAGTGCAGGCGAGCGGCCGTATGAAGCGATGATGGTTGGACTGACACTTTCGCGTGAGGCGCTCTATAAACGAATTGAAACGCGGGTAGACGAGATGATTGACGAGGGGTTGCTTCATGAAGTCGAGCGACTGCGGGCGTTGGGATGCCAGCGCGGCATGGCTTCCATGCAAGCGATTGGCTATCGGCAAGTTTTCGATTTTTTTGATGGATTGCTCTCGTTTGAAGCGATGGTCGATGAGATCAAAAAGGCGAGCCGTCGCTATGCGAAGCGGCAGTGGTCGTGGTATCGAAGCGATCAATGTGTGCACTGGTATGATCGGACGGAAGATGGTATGATACTGGAAACAATTCGCGATCGCGTTTTACAAGGATGGTTTGAGTCGCTTCACGACTCGCAGCCGCTGGGGGGCACACGGTGAGTAACGGAAAATCGATCAACATTCAGGACGCATTTTTAAATCAGATTCGCAAAGAAAATGTACCGGTGATTGTCTATCTGGTCAACGGATTTCAGATTAGGGGCATTGTCAAAGCGTTTGACAATTTTACGATTGTCATCGAGTCAGACGGGAAACAGCAGTTGATCTACAAACATGCCGTTTCCACCTTTACGCCGAGCAGAAATGTGCGTTTTGATACGGATGCGCTGAACCAATCGACCTGAATGTGTGTGTTGCGCACATTCACACCGCGCGCTCCCTTGCGTGTGGGAGTCGCGTGGACGTCGTGACTTGACTGTGATGTTTGAATGTGCTATCTTATGTGTGTTGTCAATACGCCAGCGTAGCTCAGTTGGTAGAGCAACTGACTTGTAATCAGTAGGTCGCGGGTTCGACTCCTGTCGCTGGCTCCATGAAAAAGCCTGGAAAATCAACAAAAAAGAGATGGCATACCTTCAGAGGTAAGTCGTCTCTTTTTGTTTTGTGTGCGGATTGTGTGCCGAGATTTTTTTTGTGCTACGTATGTGTCACTCACCTAGAATCTGTGCTAACGCGTCGGCGGCTGCATCTTGCATACTGGGAATCACGTGGCTGTATACATTCAGTGTCATGGTAATGTCGGCATGTCCAAGACGTTCAGCCACGATTTTGGGATTTAGGCCTGCTTTCATAAGTTGAGTGGCTACAGTATGCCGAAGATCATATAGCCTTACATGATTGGGTAAACCCGCTTTCCTCAATGATGGTTTGAAGTAGCGTTTGGCTAAATTGTCATGATCCAGTGGCTCACCGTTAGTCGCGACGAACACAAATCCGTGATCGTGGTATAAGTCTCTGTGTGCCATTATGTACTCCCTTTGGATCTTTGCGTATTGACGTAGAACCGCCGCCGTTGGCTCGGATAAAGTTATAGACCGGCGGCTCCCCACAGTCTTCGTATCCTTTTCTCTCCATCCGTTCTGTGTTCGTTCCAATGATCGTTGAATACGTACAGTTCGCATCTCATTCTCTAGGTCTGTCCATTTGATTGCTAGGGCTTCGCCTGGTCTGCATCCGGAATCTAACATGAACTTGAAAAGGGGATAAATCGAAGCGCCTGTTTCGATCGGCCATAGTGTTTTGACAGTATCCAGGAACAGCCTGATTTCGTGAGTGTCCAGCGGCCTAAGCTCTTGTTTCTTGATGGCTTTCGGGCGTTGCACGAATTCTAACGGATTTCGTTCGATCTTTCGCGTCTCCACTGCTTTTCTCATGGCCTGTTTCAAAATTGTATGTACATACTGACCGGTTCTGCCGCCACTTTCGGAAGTCACCTCATCGATTGCTTCTTGAAATGCCTTCTGCATGTTCTGCGCTTTCGCCAGTGTGTACTTTCCAAGTCGTGGTACAATCTTGTCTGCCATGTAGCGCTGATAGTCCCCAAACGTGCGCTCTGATACCTGCTGTTTTGCCCACACGCCTAGCCATTCTTCAAGCCACTCCTTTACTGTCAACTTTGAGTAATCGATTAAAGCGCCATCATCTCGCTTTGTTTCTAGCCGCTTCGCTTCACGATCAGCGTCTTTACGAGTACCAGTCACGTTATATGAGATATAATTCCGTTTCCCATTCTCATCAAGTCCGTCATAAATACGGACTAACCATGTCGATCTACCATCTGCTGATTTTCTTTTACGTTCTACAATTTGAGCCATATCATTCATCCCTTCGTTGAGTCTACTTACTCCAAAGACTAAACGGAAGATGAGCACACGTCAAGCACACAGTGTTGTTTTTATCCTTATTGCACAAGGGTTTATAGGATGTCAGTCTGATTTATAATCAGTAGGTCTATCGGAATCATTGCGGCTATTGCCTTATATTTAACGCTTCGGCGCTTTTTGCAATCGATCATGTAAAAGGTTCAGGCAGGCTGCCATTGATTTAAGCCCTGTCGTGCGCACTTCTTCTAACTCCTTCATGAGGCGGGTGTATGTGCGCCAGTGCATGCCCTTGGGCTTGTCGATCCGCATATCTGTAAGTAGGCCACCCGGTTCCTGTATGCTCAGTTTGTATTTAATTCGCTCCATTTTTCGAGCCATCTGCTTGGGTATGTTCCCAGACTCCTGCCGACTGGTATAGGTCAACCCACAGCATTCACGGCAAAGAAATAGACTACTGCCAAGATAAAGAATTGCCGCGCGGTGTTCGCATTTCGGACAGAGGAACCAGGGGCGCTGACCGCCATAGCCGCAAGCGGTGTACGCGATGCGAACTTCCTCGTGCACTTCTTTCCATGACCCGCCGTTGAAACGGTGTGAATACACAAGACATACACGGCCATCGCCTACGTGTGTGCACATGCTTCCTATACGCTGTCCAGCGAGTTTCCATGAGGTTTGAATTACAAAGCCGGGTTGCAATAGACTATCTCGTGTCCATGCGCGTATGTCTATCTGCTTGACGGCTTCCGCGCTCCTCTTTGGTGTGTTGCTCGAATGCCATCCATACCGACCTGAACCAAGTTCACCCATATCGCATAGCCTCCTTTGATATTTACCGAAATCATAAGGCAAGTTTACCATTCTGGTTCGCTGATTAGTGACAATCAAGGTTCTCAAAGTTCATTCTGTGATAGAATTCAACTAGACTGCATGGCAAATATAGAATGCGCAAATGGGGATCGAATGGATGAACATAGAACTAAAACGAGATGGTAACGGTCGTATATTTAGTCACGTTAGACAGATTTGGTTACACGAAACGCCAGAAGAGCGGGTCAGACAAGAATACTTGCGAACTTTGGTCAATGAATATGGCTATTCGTTGGGGCAGATCGCGGAGGAAATGGCTGTCGTAGAGCGCGGATCTAGCAAGGCGAGGGCAGACTTTTTGATATGGAGAACCCCGGAGGACAAGGCAAGCGGGCTAAAACCGCTAATCGTCGTAGAATGCAAGGCAGATAACGTGACCATCGATCAGAGTACCTATACGCAGGGTTCAAATTATGCGCAATATACGGGCGCACGCTTCTTCGTCACGCATAATCACCGGGAGACGAAGTACTTCAAAGTTGATCACGCGCGCATGGCTCCGAACTTCGATGAAATAGAGGATATCCCCCATGCGGACGCAACCAGTAAAGAGATTGACGCGCTCATTGCACGCCTCAAGACGTTCAAAGAGGATGAGTTTGCCGATTTGCTGGGGCGATGCCATGACATCATCCGCAATCGGGAACACCTGGACCCGGCAGCAGCTTTTGATGAAATTGCCAAGATTCTTTTCGTCAAGACGGGCCTGGAACGGCGATTGCGGCAAGGGCACACGAGAAGGAACTTGTTTTCTACCGAATTCGTAGAGGAACAAAGGAAGATCTATGGTGATCCGGTGGATACCCTGTTTCGGGAAACAAAAGCGGAGTATCGAGCTGACTTTATCTTCCAGAATGATGAGAAAATTAATCTGAAGTATGCAACCGTTATTGCTATTGTGAAGGAACTGGAGCGATATAACCTCTCGGATACGTCCGAGGACATTAAAGGCATTGCGTTTGAACGTTTCTTAGGTCGAACGTTCCGGGGGGAAATTGGTCAGTTCTTTACCCCTCGTCCTATTGTGGAATTCATGGTGCGCATGTTGAACCCCAGAGAAGGCGATATCGTTTGTGACCCAGCCAGCGGGTCGGGTGGTTTCCTCATTCGCTTTTTCGAGATGGTTCGCCAGCAGATCATGGCGGATGCTGACCGCGAGTATCAGACGTACAGAGAGGCGACGGAAGCGGATATTAGTCTGACGGAGGCGGATCGAGCGCATCTCCTGTCTGAAAGGTATTCGGAAATTCAGCAATCACTTGATCCATCCATAGAGGGTTCGCGCATGTGGAAGCTGTCGAATCGATGTATTTATGGAACGGACGCGAATGATCGGATGGCCCGCACGTCCAAGATGAACATGATTATGCACGGAGACGGTCATGGGGGCGTACACCATCACAATGGGTTTCTAAACGTCAATGGCATCTTTGAGGAACGATTCGATATCATCTTGACCAACCCTCCGTTTGGAGCTAGCGTAGAGCCTACTGACGTAGTGCTTGACGGGGACATTCACATATCTCCCGATGTGGAGCGCCTCTATGAGGAACGGTATGGGGAGCCGTACAAGTTAGCCCGACGGAAAGTAAATGCAGTTAAAGGGCAACCAATCGCGACCCTGTTTCAGTTGCCGAAGAAGAACAGTGGAAAAGTTTCCAAGGTTAAGACCGAAATTCTTTTCATCGAGCGCTGCCTTGATCTTTTGAAACCGGGTGGTCGGCTTGGCATCGTGTTGCCGGAGGGCATCTTCAATAATCCCTCTTTGGCCTATGTTCGAGAGTTCGTGGAGGATCGCGCGAAGATTCTCGCCGTGGTGAGTCTGCCGCAAGAAACATTCATGTCCAGCGGGGCATCCGTAAAGGCATCCCTTCTGTTTTTGCGAAAGTTTGATGAGCAGGAGCGGGCGGATTTCAACGCCAAGAAAGTAGCAGTACAAATCGAGACGGAGTCAAAGTACGCTGACGAAATCACGGCGGCGTGCGTGCGTTTAGAGGCTGCCATATCAGCGGCGAAGAAGTCCCGCGACGCAGTGGCGCGGAAAACTGCACAAAAGAATTTGACCACTTATCAGAAGACGATGAATGAGCGTATTAGGCTTGAAGCTAGAACTTTGCTCAAGGAACGATTTGATTACCCAGTGTTTATGTACGAGGCGGAGCATGTCGGCATCACGGCCACTGCTGAGGCAGACGATAACGAGTTGTATCCGAATCCGCGCGTCCCTACCAACGTGGATAAGACGGCGCTAGAACTATTCCGGGAATTTGAGAAGGACCCGACGCCTTTTTTCGTCTAGGCCCCTCGTGTGAGAACGCCAAAACGAGGGGCTTTGCAGTAAGGTTTTTACGGATGTCTCGATGGGACCCGGCAAGTTACGAGGGTATTGTATGGAACTGGCCTGAATCAGTCATGGCAAAAATCGGCTCTGTTGTACGATTGCGCAAGGAAAAAGTTGATCCAAAAATAACGCCGTTCTCGGCATTGCATCTTATCACGATACACTTTGATGGATCAGTGTCCGAAAGGAAAATCGAATCTTCGCGTCAATATACGATGGATATGTACTGGGCGCGTCCACGTGACATTGTTGTCGCTAAAATTGATTTGAAAAATGGTGCCGTTAGTGTAATTCCAGACGATTGGTGCAATGTGGCAGTTACAAATCACTTTGCCGTTTATGAGCCTGACGAAAAGTTGATTTTTCCTGAGTATCTTCGTCTCATTGTTCAGGTTAGCTTCTTTAAGGCATACCTGAATCGTAACAAGGTTGGCGCTGAGGGAAGGAAGGAAGTTAAACTCGATTTCTTTGAATCTATAAAAATCCCCCTCCCTCCCCTCGATGTCCAGCGGGCCATTGTGCAGAAGTGGGGGGATGCGCAGGCGGAGATTGAGTCAAGGATTAGAGACATAGAGATGCTACAAAAATCAGTCTCATCTATTATACAAAACACACTAAGAAACAATGGGGATGAGAAAAATGTACGACCTAAATACTTTGCCATGAGTTATGCAGTTGTCCCCAATAATTGGGTATTGGTAGGTTCAAACCATCTCATTTCCAGTTTCGTTGGCCAA
>NZ_LPVJ01000008.1 GCF_001516615.1 Ferroacidibacillus organovorans
ACGCGATCCACACGACTGAAAGACGAGAGTTCTTTGAATCCAGGTTTACATAAACGAGCCATGGTTCACACCCACATCGCTAAGAGATAGGCCGTTAGATGCCTTCTCGTCGATTTTTGGGGTGTACCAGAAATGTCAATAGTTTTATTGTGATTTCATAAACTTTACACAAAAATAGAGATCCAAATTTATACAGCAACTGCATAACTCATGATACATCGCTGGTAACGGCCAATGAAAGATGGATATACAGTTACGGTTTTACCGCAGGCTTCACACCTGAACCGGAACAAACGAATGCGGTCTCTGTGCTTCCCGTAACACACATCCCGCTCGAACTGATCGTGCTTACTTAAGGGATGCTGCCTCCCACAACGGGTACACGTTTGTGGACGAATTATGGATAGATCTGGATGCTCACAAAACTCCAAATAAGAATGGACATTTGATAACGGATCCATGTATGATGTAGGCATATTCAGGCGTGCGTAAGCACGACCTTGTGGAGAGAAGAGAGACCAGGCCGCCAAAACCTAAAGGTCTCTCTTTTTATATATGCCTATGTAAACCCACGACCTTGTGGAGAGAAGAGAGACCAGGCCGCCAAAACCTAAAGGTCTCTCTTTTTATATATGCCTATGTAAACCTCCCGCACATGATTGTCGTCTAAACAATCATCTGCATACGACAATCATTGACAAAATCCTTCGTCAATGCGGATAACAAAAAACCGCTCATTCACCGTCAAACAGCGCGAGCGGCTACACCCTATAACAAAAAATGGTTCTCTTTGAGTTGAATTGGCTGGATCTGATCTCATTTTTCTCAGGATACAGATTCACAGAGATGAACCATCTGCGCGAGTAGTGGAATTTACAACATATATTTTAAAAAAATGTCATTACTATTTTTTTGACATATGGTTATATTTCGGTTACTTTATTGTCACTGTTAGAAAGAATATTTTGAAGGTGGTCTGTATGGCGATTGATAGTAATCATTTAATTGTTAACGATCGAGTTTTTGGAGTAAATAAAGAATCCGAGATATTACAAGATGAGATAGATAAAGAAAAGCGTCATGAACGAGAAAGTGAGCTTTTACTTGGTAAACTTGTATCAGGAAACATGACTAATCTTACAACTCGTGTTGCATTTATTTTAAATCAATACCCAGATACACGTAACTCAGATATCACACTGCAAATAAAATACTGGGAAAAATTCCAGAACAAATTGTACAATAGCGGAAAATTTAATGTCGAGGATCTTTATGCATTGGAAAGATTGACATCCATCACTAGAGCAAGAGCTAAAATTCAAAATGAATACAAACTGTTTCGACCGAATGATATTATTCGTCGATTTCGAAGAGACAGAGAAGAGTGTGAACGTGAAGTACAACTTTATACCCGCCCCGAAATACCAACTGTTAGTATATATTGTGATGAAAGTGGTAAAACGAGTAAATACATAATGGTTGGAAGCGTTTGGATTCATGATTTTGAACGTGAGGCTGAATTACGGAAGCATTTCATTACATGGAAAGAAAATAGAGGTCTTAAAAGTAGTGATGAATTTCATTTTACGCAAATGAGTAGACACCAATTACCTCTATATAAGGATTTTGTAGAAGAAGTTATTAAAATATCTGATATGATGAGTTTTGTGCTGGTAGTAGCTGAAAGATCTCAAGGAAATAAAATTGATGACTTAGTTATGGAACTACATTACCAACTAGTACTCCAAGGCATCGATCATGAAGTAGCTGCACGACGTATTAATTTTCCTAGGCAGATTAATCTCTTTAAAGATAAAGAAGACGGTACGGATAAATTAATGGTTGAAAAACTTAGACAACTCATGGTTGGAGGATTTAACAACTACTTTCAGAATAAATTGCAACTCGCTTTATTGGATTCTCTTAATTCAAAATTTAGTGTTTTTATTCAAATTGCGGATCTGTTTACTGGATGTATATCTAGGTTAATGAATCAACCAGAAGGCAATAACCATAAAGATGAGCTGGCGGAACATTTCACTAAACTCCTTAAAATTAGGATTAGTGGGTCCAATGTAAGCGCCGAAAATGATTTGGTTACAATCCATTGCTTTTAGAAATGTGCTTTTCAGAATGTCATAATATGTTTATGGCGGTGCTTGTGATTATAGAATAATATGAGTATCGTTGATGGTTAGAAAGAGTATACAACTTTATTTCTAAAGTTCTGTGTTGGTTTTTGTGGGTAGTATACATCTTTATTATCCGAAGTAAAATTAAATGACCGGAATAATCTCTGTAATAAAGGCTATTATAGTATACAACTTTATTTTCCGTGATCAACTGCCTATGGTTAGGCAGTTCCTGCTTGTCTTTTTTGGTATCATTTATAGATAAAGTGATCATTACCATAGTAGCAATCTCCGTAAGTGGCAATCTTCGTGTGAAGTACTAACGAATCTGCATGTAAGGAACGGATACATTGATGAACCAGTCAAGCTTTACAGGGCACCAAGGTAAACACTGTATAACGAAAGTTCCAGAAATCACGGTCTATTTCTGGATTCTGAAACTCCTGACAACCGCCATGGGCGAGTCAACGTCTGACTATCTCGTCTATCACATTAATCCTTATGTTGCGGTCATTCTTGGTTTTATTGGCTTTGTGGCCACACTCATTTTGCAGTTTGCGGTGCGCCAATACATGGCGTGGATCTACTGGCTTTTGGTCGTCATGATTGCAATTTTTGGCACAATGGTTGCCGATGTCACACACATTGTTCTCGGTGTGCCGTATTATGCCTCGACCATCGCTTTTGCGATTCTACTGACTGTGGTGTTTATAGCGTGGTATAAAGTAGAGGGCACATTATCCATCCACAGTATCCATACTCGCCGACGTGAGCTATTTTACTGGTCGGCGGTGTTGGCTGCGTTTGCCATGGGGACAGCGACAGGAGATATGACAGCAACAACCTTTCATTTAGGATACTTGACTTCTGGTGTTTTATTTATCGTTTTATTCGCACTTCCTGGACTGGGTTACGCATGGTTTCGTCTTCATCCTATCTTTGCGTTCTGGTTTGCGTATGTGATGACAAGGCCGCTTGGGGCATCCTTTGCAGATTGGCTTGGAAAACCAAAAAGCATCACGGGATTAGGTTATGGAGATGGTATTGTGGCGGCGACCTTGACAGTACTCATTGTTATTTTTGTAGGGTATTTGACGGTGAGCAAAAAGGACATTCAACGGGAGCCGGCAAGAAGCGGATATGGGAATGAGTTCGTGCATTTATGATGGCTGGCCGCAAGCACTGAAATATCAAAAGTGTTAAAAACAGGGTGATGGGCGTGCTACTATTGGATAGGGGACAAATGAAAGGTTGATGAACATGTTACGTGTGAGCTTTGTCAGCATTCCCGTCTCGGATCAGGATCGCGCCTTAAAATTTTACACTGAGAAGCTGGGTTTTGACGTTGTGACAGACCAACCCTTTGGCAATGGAACGCGGTGGATTCAGCTTCGGCCTCCTGGGGCACAAACGGATGTGGTATTGTTCACACCTCCTGGTCAGGAGGGGCGCATCGGCGGATTTCAAAACATGGCATTTACGTGTGAAGATGTCGTTGGCACTTGTCGATTGCTGAAAGAATGCGGTGTGGAATTTGTGAAGGATGCGGAGCGCGCCAATTGGGGAGGAATGGAAGCCATCTTTAAAGACCCTGATGGGAACACGTTTGTTCTTGCAAATCCGAATGAGTGAAGGCAGGGATGAGCACCTGTGAATGGCTGGGGAAAAGAGGACACTGTATGGGATTTAAATGAACAACATATCATGGCTCTTTACCATCAATTGTTGGATGCATGGAACCACAAAAACGCTCGCGGCATGGCCGATCTGTTCGCCGAAGATGGTGAACAGATCGGCTTCGATGGAAGTCTAGTGATTGGGCAAGCGGAGATCTATTCGCATGTAGCGCCGATCTTCGAACATCATGAGACCCCCCGATTTGTGAGCAAAGTCAAACGCATCCGTTTTCTGTCTTCAGACATCGCGATCCTTCGGGCTATTGCAGGGATGGTTCCGCCAGGGCAGTCAGACATTAACCCTCAGGTCAATACCTAACACACATTGGTTGCGGTGCGGATGGAAGATAAGTGGCGAATCGCACTGTTTCAGAACACACCTGCACAGTTTCACGGTAGATCCGAGTTGGTTGATCAAATGACTGCTGAGTTGCGAATGCTGCTCTCGTGAGCGCGTTTTTTGGATTCTATCGATTAGGCGTACCAGTATGTTCGATACCGTTTTGAGTTGTAAAGGAGTATTACTGGCTGTGAGCGGTGACAATGTAACGCGATACCACGACGTGCTTGCGAAAACTAATTTGGTTAGTTATATTATAAATGTGATTATCATAATGACTATTTAAGTTATCGAGAGGAATGAACATGATGCGCATCATTCACGATGAATTTTTATATCAACTGACGTTTCTTCCAGGGATATTTCCGGTCAATTGTTATTTTGTGAGGGAGGATGATGGATTAACGTTACTTGATACTGCACTGCCTTATAGTGCAGAGGGCATTGTCACTGCAGCGAAAACGCTAAATATCCCCATCGTAAGAATCGTTCTTACGCATGCCCACGGTGATCATATCGGAGCGCTTGACACGTTGAAAAAGGAATTGCCGAATGCATCTGTCTCGATCTCGTTTCGAGACGCACGCCTGTTGAGAGGTGATCGGACGCTTGATGCAGATGAACCCAATTCGCCAATTCGAGGGGGATTGCCTAAACCGAACACCATTCAAACGACCCCAGACCATTTGCTAAAGGATGGGGATCGCATCGGTTCATTGCTCGCCATTTCGACACCTGGGCACACACCGGGTTCGATGTCATTCATCGATACCCGCAACCGATATCTCATTGCAGGGGATGCATTTCAGACGAGGGGTGGATTTGCAGTGGCAGGACAATTCAGGCTGTTGTTTCCTTTCCCTGCTATGGCAACGTGGAACAAGGAGGAAGCCATGCGCAGCGCCCGTAGAATTCGCGAATTTCGTCCTGCGCTGCTGGCTGTTGGACACGGGATAATGGTGAAAAACCCAATAGAATTCATTGATCGAGCGATCGAACGCTAGGAGGGTGAGGATCATTGGCGCAGGGAGTAAGTGTAAATTTGCAGACCATTTTACAGGCTGCGACAGAGATTGTCGATTCACAAGGGTTAAACTCTCTCAGTCTCACTTCGGTTGCTCAGATGCTCAGTATTCGCCCTCCTTCCTTATACAATCATATCCATGGCCTGTCCGGGCTGCGAACAGAGATTGCTATCCATGGATGCGATCTCCTGAACTCTGTGATCATGCGGGCGGCGCTTGGAAAATCCGGAGATCGTGCCGTTTACGCCATGGCGGAAGCCTTTTTAAACTTTGCCCGGATTCATCCAGGATTATATGATGCAGTCCAGGAGATTCATGAATATCAAGATCCGAGGTTACAGCAAGCTGCAGAGAGGATCGTTGATACGGTCGTTCAGGTGATGAGGCACTACGGACTTGACGAAGAGAACTCCATTCACGCTGTACGTGGTTTTCGTAGTTTGGTGCACGGGTTTGCCTCGCTGGAGCGTAGTGGGGGATTCAAAATGCCCGTTGATGTGGATCGCAGTTTCCACTTTCTTTTAGACGCATTTTTGACTGGACTTCATACCATATACAGCGTTTGACAAATGGATAGGGCGCCTTTTACATACTGTAAAATACACATGGACGACCGCTACATCGATCGCCCATGTGTATTTCCAGGTTGTGTAAATATAGAAAGAATCACATACCGCTCATGTTGGCCATGCTCGAATTTGTGTAAACGTCCGTTTTTGCCACGTTTGATACAAGCGTCATACCGTGAAATGCTGTGCCGATATTCATATTGGTAGGATTCGCGGCAACAGAACTGGGTGCCATTCCTGATACGACATAGGCGCGAATGCAAGGCATCGCCACATTTGAGAACAGCGGTTTGACAACGTACCAATCTGCGTTGACCACTTCACTGCCGGCAAGGTTCCACTGCACACCTATGATTTGAAAGAGGCCCGCGAGGTTTTTCGAAGCGCCACCCGCCTTGGCAACGGTTCCCGTATCTGTCACGACAAGCCCCGGAAAGAAGTGACTAGCACCCGCCTTGAAATAGGGGCTGGTCGGCGGAACAAACGCGGAAGTCACCGGAATTTTTTTGGCGTACGCCGCGGGAATGGTAATCTTTATTTCGACCGTGTAGCCACTTCCCGGTATTTTATCTCCCTGTTGGGGAGAAACCACTTTCACCTGCGCCATTTGCATCCCTTTTGGCGCAGCCATCGCGCGATGGTGTGTCGCGGCCAACGCGGGAAGCGCCGCTGCCATGGAACTCACCACAAACGTCGCCGCCAGTCCAAGCTTTGCGATGTTCTTCATCCTGTTCACCCTCCTTAGGATCACACACTTCCTAAAGAAACGCTGGCTTTGTACAAACGGTTTTCTCAGCAACACACAGAATGAGATGTGTCACAAATTGTACAAATCAAAATTGATTCTGAATTTTTCAGGTGATGCGGGTTGACGCGTGCAAAATCATCGGGCCCCGCGGTTTTGGGTCATTCATGTGTGGCTCGTGAGAGATATTCACTGCGGAAAATGTCACGTTCTCAGGCACACTGGCTGTTAATACACCTATGCCGTTTGGTTTGACCTGAAGCAGGCCGACCTTGCGGTGTGTGTGTCCCTGGACAAGCCAAACCGTGTAACACGTGCCAGGTTGAAGTGGACCAAGTCCGTGGACCCAAACGACCAACTCGCGGGTTCCTTTGTTGTGAATCAGCATCACGACACCTGTTGAGTGTATGTGAGCATTCGCAGGCGCAAAGCTGGCGTAGGTCATCGGTGTCTTTGACACCGCGCGGGACTGTGGCGGGATGCTGCGGTGCGATGTTGACAAGCCAAACCAATAGCCGATAAGAAGGAATGCGATTGCGGCAAGCGCCATTCCCCCTTGCATGGAGGGCGTTTTCTTACCAACAGAGCGAGATGTGAGATTCATCCAGGCGATCCGATTTGCATTTCCTTTGCGCAGATCAGGTTTATCATTTGGAGTAGGCATTTGAGCGAACGATTGGCTTTCCAATGGGCTGTATGGCGCGCGCGCCGCGAACGCTTGAGCTAGCGTCCGCGTCTTTTGTTCACTGTACACGTCAGTTGTAGCGTCAATCTCATTTCCAGATAACAGGGTATGGGTCGGCATGAGGTGTTGAAGCTCTCGGCTGCATGCTTCACAGCTTCTCAGATGCTGTTCAAACAGAAGGTGCTCTTTTTCAGGGAGTTCCCCGAGCAGATAAGCGATGCGCTGATCACACAATGGATATTGCGGCATGGTCATCCTTGCACCCCTTCCTTCCAGTCGTCCATTCGTGCGCGCAGCGCCAAAAGCGCACGGTGTAATCGCGTTTTCACTGTCCCAATCGGCAGTGACAGGATGCGTGCGACTTCCGTCAACGTGAACCCTTCGAAATAGGTTAAACGCACAACCTCGTAATCTTCTTGGCGCAGATGAGCTAACGCGTGTGCGAGATCACTGCGCAAATCAGAGGAGTCCACTTCCGAAGTGTGAGCTTTCAATGCATCGCGCGACAGGCGGTCGCTGTAGATCGTTTCAGAAGCAGGGAGGTCAATCTCGCGCATTCTTCGACGCAATGCATCGATCGTCACGTTCCTGGCAACCGTTGTGATCCAGTGTTGAAAGAGTCCGCGCGTTGGATCGTACGATGTTGAAATCCAAATCTTTGTGAAGACTTCCTGGACGATTTCTTCGGCTAGCGTAGACTCCCGGGTCATCCGCAGTGCAATGCCACGCACTCTCGGCGCGTACCGATCGTACAAGATGCTGAGCGCATCCGGATCGCCCGTCTTGATGCGTTGCCACAGCTCTTCATCGGGCATAAACCCAGCTCCTCTTTCATGGGCTCCTGAGAACGGACAGGATTTCAGGGTTATCGTTTTGGAGTGTCTATCGTTGTTTGAATTCATAGGATACAATTGCCATAGTATCCTACTGGTAATTGAAAGCAAGTCACGAATCGAAAAGGTATGAGGAGGATTGTGATGCGCATCCGTCCGCTGTCTGATGAATATCCAGAGTACTATGGGAGATATATCCATTTGCTTCCTGATGGAGAGATTGAAGAGATGCTTCGCGCGCAACAGACAGAGATGATGAGCCTGGTAAGGCAGGTGGACGAAGAGACGGCTGAGCGCTCCTACGCGGCGGGAAAGTGGACCCTGAAAGAGGTGATCGGGCATCTCGCCGATACGGAGCGGGTGATGTCCTACAGGATGCTCGCCATCGCGCGCGGGGAACGTGCGACGCTTCCCGTGTTCGATCAGGATGCGTATGTCGCGGCGGCAGCATTCAACGCGTTTTCGCTCGCTCGTCTGCTTGATGATTTTGAGGCGGTTCGCGCCGCGACCATTCGTCTCACGGCCACATTGGATGAGGCAGCGTGGAGCAGGCGCGGCACGGTGGGAGAAAACGTAGTGTCGGCGCGCGCGCTTGCATACATCATCGCAGGCCATGAACGCCACCACTTCACCGTGTTGCGGGACAAATATTTGTAAATTAGTGACTTTATTTCGCTCCAGAATACAGTTGGGGGTCTGAGCGGTGGAAGAAATCCTTGGAGAGCGAGTTTGTCTTCGCGAGATTGAGGAAAAGGATCATGTTCCACTGTGGAACATGATCTACGGTGAAGATTCACCAGAGTGGAAGAAATGGGACGCTCCATATTATTCGTTGGAAAGGATCGACTTTGCTCAGTTTGAACAACAGATACGAGAACAGGTGAAGAGAGAGGAGCCTGTACCAAGCCGTGTTGCGATTACGACGACAGGTGGAGAACTCATTGGCATTGTTTCATACTACTGGGAGCACAAGTTGTCTTTTTGGCTTGAGGTAGGCATTGTCATTTATAAGCCGGAGTTCTGGAATAGTGGATACGGTACTGAAGCATTGAAACTTTGGATTGATCACTTGTTTACATCGCTACCATTAGTCAGAATTGGGCTTGCCACGTGGTCGGGAAACCATCGAATGATTCGAAGTGCTGAGAAGCTAGGTATGAAGATGGAGGCGCGCATTCGAAAGGCTAGATTACATCAAGATACATATTACGACGCGTTGCGTATGGGTGTATTACGTGAAGAGTGGCCGATTGTGGATAGGACAGGTGAAGAGGGGGTGCACGGATGCAAGTGATTCCAGCGGCAGTGGGGCAGTCGGACGGACTCCTTGTGTTTTGGGATGATCAACCAGAGCTTGGCCTCCTTTTTCCGCGGTCTGTAGAAGTGGTCGCAGACGTGCGCTTTGGCGCGGGGCGGCTTTTTGATCGTGACTGCCTGATTCTTTATCTCTTCATCGGGGAGCAGACGGTGGAGATTTATCTACCCGAATCGCTGCCGACACGTTTTGAGCAGACGGCGTCTGTCTGGGCCTTTCTTTGTGCGTGGGATCCGGAGGCGTTAAAAATCCGCTATGGTGAAACACCGGCTGATCGCTCGAAGGAGTCGATGCTCCTCTTGCCAAAGCTTGAGGGAGAGCGGTTGCTTGATCGATTGCGCCAGTTTGTCACGCTTACCAAAGACAAGATCGATGAAGGCGCAACGACTGACGCGTACGCGGCAGGTGACGCTGCGCCAGCGTGGGTCGTCCGCTTGCAGCAGTTGCTCAGCGAGCTTGAACATCGTCAGTAGACGCGCGGAGGATGATTTGGGATGCACATGGAGAGTCACGAGGTATTCTGTGCGGTCGTTGAGTATGGAAGCGTAACCAAAGCCGCGCTTGCGCTGCATATGACGCAGTCGACCGCCAGCCGCCACCTGCAGGCACTCGAAGATGAGTATGGCGGTCTTTTGTGTGAGCGGAGTGCGCTCGGACTCACGCTGACGCCATTGGGACGCGCACTCTATCCCTATTCATGTGACCTCGTAAACTGCCACGCCCGCTCCAAAGAAGAACTCTTGCGGCTGCGTCAAGAGGGCGGAGACATCGTGGTTGGCGCGACGCTTACGATTGGCGAATACGTCTTGCCGGGAATTCTTGGCAAGGTGCGAAAGTGCCATCCGAATGCAGACATCCGCATGCGCATCTCAAACACCGCAGGAATCCTTGAAGATCTTCAGCGTCATCGCATCGACATCGCACTCGTGGAGGGTGTAATTCATCAGCCGGGGGAACTCCGGGTGACCTGTTGGCGAATGGACGAGTTGGTGCTTGTCTGCGGGCAGGATCATCCGTTTGCGGCGTGCGGCGAGATTCATTTGCGCGATCTTCAAGGACAGCCCCTCTTGATGCGGGAAGAGGGATCGGGGACGCGCGAGGTGACAGAAATGGCGCTTGAAAACGCCGGCTTCCTGCCCCCCGTGCCCGTCGCCATGGAACTCGGGAGCATTCAGGCGATCAAGTCGGCGATTGAGGCGGGTCTTGGGATCGCTTTTCTCTCCAAGCTGACCATCGAGGAAGAGTGCGCGAGCCGTCGCTTGATTGAAGTTCCCCTTCGCGATTTTCACATCACCCGGAATCTATTCATCGTTGAGCGGCCGGAGCGTTATGCCAAGTGGATCGTCAAATCCTTCCTACAATTCCTCCAGAGTGCGTCGGCCTGAATACCCCCATGCAATCTTTGCATTACCCCGCCGTCTCCCTTCGGTGATACGCTGAACAAAGATTCAGCGCATGAGTGAAAGGGGGCGCGCACGTGATTGAGGAACGCGAGGTGACCCTGCCGAAGGAGCTTCCGATTCGGTGGGGGAAAGTGATCAACCAAGATACATGCATCGGGTGTCACGCGTGTTCTGTGGCGTGCAAGATGGAGCATGATGTACCGCTTAGTGTCAACCGCACCTACGTCAAGCAGGTGGAAGTCGGCGTCTATCCGGAAGTCAGCCGACAGTTTCAAATCACGCGCTGCAATCAGTGCGACGACGCGCCGTGTGTTCCCATTTGTCCCGTGACGGCGATGTTTAAGCGGTCGGATGGCATCGTCGATTTCGATCGCGACGTGTGCATCGGTTGCAAAGCGTGCATGGCGGCGTGTCCTTATGACGCGATCTATATAAACCCAGAAGTGCACAGTGCAGAAAAGTGCAATTTTTGCGCGCACCGGATTGACCAGGGCATGGAGCCTGCCTGTGTCGTCGTTTGCCCAGTCGAGTCGATTGTCGTCGGGAACTTGAACGATCCCGAAAGCGAAGTCGTGCAACTGATCGCTCGCAACAAGGCGGATGTTCGGAAACCGGAAAAAGGCACTCAACCCAAAGTTTATTACGTCGGCGCCAGTGACTATACGCTTAACCCCTCGAAATCATCCTACGAAGGATCGCACCTTTACTCGCAAGAAAAAGAAGGTTACCCGGTGCACGCGCATAAGCCGCAAACGGCAAAGCACAGTGTCGCCGCAGCCCGCCTCGCCTACGATGTGCCCCATCACGCGCCGTGGCATTGGGAAGTTTCGCTCTATACGTGGACCAAATCGATCGCGGCAGGCGTCTTTCTCATGTTTTCTATTCTTGTGTTTTCCGGTCAATCCCTGAGTCCCGCCTGGGGCGCCGCCTCGTCGGTCACCGGGCTTGTGTTTTTGGGTGCAACAGGTGTGCTCCTCATCTTTGACCTCGAACACCCCATGCGATTCATCCGCATTTTTACGCGCCCGCAGTGGAAGTCCTGGCTGGTGCGCGGCTCATTTATCATCGCCTTGTACGGGCTTGTCCTGTTGGCACAACTGGTTGTCAGTTTGCTTGGTCACACGGGGCTAAACCTTGCGCTCTCAATCCCCGGCGCCGTGCTTGGCGCACTGACTGCGATGTACACCGCCTTTTTGTTTGCACAAGCAAAGGGGCGCGACTTGTGGCAGAATCCGGCGTTGCCGCTTCATCTTCTCTCCCAGGCCGTCCTGGCAGGCGCCGCATGCTTCTCGATCGGCGGTCTATGGCTCCCGCTCTCTCACGCGGCACTGCAGCTTATTCACGTCACCCTCCTCATCGCGGTCGCGTTTCACACGGTTCTGATCTTTAGCGAGATGGTGATCCCGCACAACATGGCAAGCGCGCGCGACGCCGCGCACCAGATGATCTATGGAGCGTACAAAGGCTTCTTCTGGACGGGATTGATCGGTGGCGCACTGCTTCCTCTTGGTTTGGGATTTTTCCAAAGCTCGTGGGCCGCACTTGTTTCGGCGTCTGCACTGGCGCTCCTTGGACTGCTCGCCTACGAACACGCCTATGTGCAGGCGGGTCAGTCTGTTCCGCTGAGCTGACGCGCAATGAGGGGCGCCGGATGAGCCAGACGTTTTGTTCATCCGGACTTTGATGGAGGGATCGAAATGAGCATTCAGGAAAAACACGCGCAGCTCACGAAAGGGTTTGGGCACCTTCGCTCGCACCCGGAGCCTGCGCAGTGGGATGATTGGTCAGAACTCGATGCAAAAGCATGGCCGAAGCGCGAGACGCACCACTATGAATTGATTCCCACGGTCTGTTTTAACTGCGAGGCCGCCTGCGGATTGCTTGCCTACATCGACAAGGAGACAGGGGAAGTCAAAAAATTGGAGGGTCATCCGCTCCATCCGGCGAGCCGCGGCCGCAACTGTGCCAAAGGTCCCGCGACGGTCAGCCAGATGACCAATCCAGAGCGCATTCTCTATCCGCAAAAACGCGTAGGCGAACGCGGCGATGGCAAGTGGGTGCGCGTGACGTGGGATGAGGCGCTCGATGATCTTGCGGGCCGCATTCGCGCGAGCCTGACGGAGGGGCGTAAAGACGAGATCGTGTATCACGTCGGGCGACCGGGGGAGGACGAGTATACAGAGCGGGTGCTCAAGGCGTGGGGGATCGACGGGTTGTCAAGCCACACCAACGTCTGCTCTTCCGGCGGGCGTACTGGGTACGCTTTTTGGATGGGGATGGACCGTCCATCGCCGGATTACGCCAACGCCCGGTTCATCCTGATGATGAGCGCACACCTCGAGTCTGGACACTATTTCAATCCGAATGCGCAACGGATCATCGAGGCGCAGCAAAAGGGAACAAAGATTGCGGTGATTGACACACGGCTCTCAAACACGGCGTCAAAAGCGGACTACTGGGTTTCGCCGTGGCCCGGCACAGAGGCGGCGCTGCTTCTGGCGATGGCCAATGGACTGCTGCAGAGTGATCGCTTCAATCGCGAGTTTGTGGAGCAGTGGGTCAACTGGCGAGAGTTTCTCGCGGATCGGCAGTATCTCAATGACTTGAAGGAGCGCGGGTTTCTCGCGGAGCTTCCGCCGACGCAAACCTTTGCCGATTTTGTCGCTGTATTGAAGAATCTGTACCGCCACTACACGCCGGAGTGGGCGGCAGAAGAGGCGGGCGTATCCGCAGGTGTGATTCGCCAGATTACGGATGAAATCGCGCGCGCGGGAACGGCCTTTTCCAGCAACATCTGGCGCAATGCCGCGGCGGGCCATCGCGGCGGTTGGATGATCACGCGCTGTTTGATGTTTCTGAATGTGTTGATGGGAGCGGTGGGTGAGCCTGGCAGCATGATTCCCAATGCATGGGTCAAGTTCGTACCTGCGCGCAACTCGGCGCCAGCGCCCATTCGTGAGTGGAATGAGAACCACTGGCCGCGCGAGTTTCCGCTCTCGTATTTCGAGATGAGCTTTTGTTTGCCGCACATTTTAAAAAAGCGGAACAAGCGTCTAGAGGTGTATTTCACGCGCGTCATGAATCCGGTGTGGACATTTCCAGACGGTTTCTCGTGGATCGAAATGTTTAAAGAAAAAGATCGCGTCGGCTGTCACGTGACACTCTCTCCGGTGTGGTCAGAGACGTCCCAGTTCTCGGACTATGTATTGCCGATGGGGCTTGGGACGGAGCGTCACGATCTGCACAGTTACGAGACGCACGCGTCGCAGTGGATTGGCTTTCGGCAACCGGTCGCGCGCGTGTCAAAAGAGCGCAAAGGGGAGCGCGTCGCAGACACGCGGGATACAAACCCTGGCGAGGTGTGGGAAGAAAACGAGTTTTGGATCGAGCTGTCATGGCGCATTGACCCCGACGGAAGTCTTGGGATTCGCCAACACTTCGAGTCGCCATACCGTCCCGGGGAAAAGATCACGGTGCTTGAGTATTATCAGTGGATCTTTGAGAATTCCGTTCCCGGACTCCCCGCGGCAGCCGCAGAAGAGGGTATGACACCGCTTCAATACATGCAGCGTTATGCCGCGTTTGAAATCACCAACGATGTGTACGCGGTGCACAAAAAGCCGGTGGATGAACATGTGCTCGAACACGCGCGGCTTGTGCCAGAACCTTCGTCTGATCGCATGCCTGTTGATCAAGAGCCGGGCGTATGGGTCGATCAGTTGCCACACTCGGCCAATCACGCGCCATATCCGGGTCCGTTCAAAAATGCCCACGGGAAGCTGCGGGCGGGCGTCATGGTGAATGGCCGGGCTGTCAAAGGATTCCCGACGCCGTCCGGGAAGCTGGAGTTTTTCTCGACGACACTGCGCGACTGGGGGTGGCCTGAATACGCGATTCCGATCTATCCGCGCAATGAGCGGGAGCGCGCGTCGATGATGCACATCGTGAGCCAGGTTCACCATAAAACGATTCACCCGGAGCAGGGTGAATACATGCTCTTGCCGACGTTCCGGCTGCCAATGCTCATTCACTCGCGAACGAATGGGGCGAAGTGGCTGCATGAGATCGCGCATACGAATCCAGTGTGGGTGAACCCAAAAGATGCGGAGCGACTCGGCGTGACCACAGGGGATGAACTCAAGATCTCGACGGAGATCGGATCGCTCGTTGACAAGGTCTGGGTGACGGAGGGGATTAAACCGGGGGTGATCGCGTGTTCGCATCATCTCGGCCGCTGGCGTCTGCACGAAGAGACGGGGAGTGACCGGTGGAACTCCTCGCTTGTGAAGATGGAGCAGGGGTCAACGGGGACATGGCAGATCCGCCAGCTTCACGGTCCACAACCGTTTGCAAGTTCTGACCCAGACTCTGAGCGGATTTGGTGGACAGACGGCGGGGTGCATCAAAACATCATCTTTCCTGTGCAGCCCGACCCGATCAGCGGCATGATGTGCTGGCATCAGCGCATTCGCGTCGAAAAAGTGGCGAACGGGACGCGCTACGGGGAGATCGAAGTGGATACCGAGAAAGCGTATCAGGTGTTTGAGAAGTGGCTGACCCTTACACGCCCCGCGCCGGGACCAGGCGGACTTTATCGTCCATACTGGATGTTGCGGGTACTGAAGCCCCACCCTGACGCGTACATCGTCCCACAAGATCAAAAGGGGATGCTTGACGTAAACGAAGCTTGAACAAAACGATCGCACAGGATGTTGGCGGCCTGTGCGATCGTTTTTGCGTGCTTAAGACGTCGCGCTTATCCGATGGCGACCATGCGGTCAATGGGGGTCTTCGCGCGCGCACGAATTTCGCTTGGCACATCAATCACGTTTTTCATCTCCTGGAGTGCCGCAAGCACATTGTGGAGTGTGATTTTTTTCATGAAGGGGCAAATCGCGTGTGGATTGGCCGCGACAAACCGCTTTTCAGGGTTGGCCTTTTCCATCTGGTGCAAAATTCCGGTTTCTGTCGCAACGATAAACGTGTCGGAAGAGGACGTTTTTGCGTAGTCAAGCATGCCGCCTGTGGAGAGCAGATGTGTTTTGTCCTGCGGAAGAAGACCTTCCGCCAACATGTACATGCTCGACGTAGAACAGCCGCACTCTGGATGAATCAAGAGTTCGGCGCGCGGATGTGCCCTTGTCACGTTGTTTACGTCGGTCGGCGTGATGCCTGCGTGTACATGGCACTCGCCCAGCCAGATGTGCATGTTTTGTCGGCCGGTGACGCGCTGCACATAGGAACCGAGGAACATGTCAGGCAAAAAAAGAATCTCCCGGTCTTCGGGAATCGCTCGCACAACATTCACAGCGTTTGAAGACGTGCAGCAATAATCGCTCTCTGCCTTGACTTCCGCTGATGTGTTCACATAAGAAACGACGACAGCTCCCGGATGTTCCGCTTTCCACGCTTTGAGTTGTTCGACGTTGATGGAGTCTGCCAGCGAGCAGCCTGCCTCAAGATCAGGGAGGAGAACCGTCTTTTCCGGATTTAAGATCGAGGCTGTTTCTGCCATGAAATGAACACCACAAAAGACGATCACGTCGGCGTCTGTTTTAGCGGCGGCGCGCGCAAGTGCCAGGGAGTCTCCGAGAACGTCGGCGATGTCCTGGATCTCCGGGAGTTCGTAATTGTGAGCGAGAATGACCGCGTTTCGTTTTTCTTTCCACAGGCGGATTTCTTGTTGAAGCGCGGTGGCATGTTGGAGTGCGGACATGACGAATCCTCCCTTTTTCGGGGTGTACAGGCTGCATTCATAAAGGATCTATTGTTGTGTATATACAGATGAACATACTATGATGGATTGTTTGCGTCAAGGGTTGCTTGATGGCTGTAGAAGATGAAGAGGTGATGAAAGCGAATTCGTTGATTTTGGCTGATTTCGTTGTACAATCACATGTATATACATGTGCGGGATTAGGAAGGGAAGATGGAACGTGATTCTTGAATCGACACGTGAACTCATTCGCTTGGCGCTTTCGGAAGACATTGGGCGCGGAGATTGCACGACGGAGGCGATCATTGATCCCGATCAAAAGGCAACGGCCACGGTGTATGTCAAACAGGCGGCAACACTCGCGGGACTCTCGCTCATTCAAGATGTGTTTGCGGCGCTTGATGCGCGTGTTAGGGTTGTGCCTCTTGCAGAGGATGGACAAACCATCGCTGGAAAGACGGCCGTGAGCCGCTTGGAGGGTCCGGCGCGTTCGATTCTTACTGGTGAGCGCACGGCGCTTAATTTTCTTGGACGCCTGACAGGGATCGCAACGCTTACGCGCCTAGCGGTCGCGCAATTGGAAGGAACGCGCGCAAAGCTGCTTGACACGCGAAAGACGACGCCTGGTTGGCGGGTTCTTGAGAAGTACGCGGTGCGTATGGGTGGCGGGCATAATCACCGTTTTGGACTCGACGATATGGTGCTGATTAAAGATAACCACATCGCGTTGTGTGGGGGTGTCGCCCAAGCAGTCTCTCGTGCGCGCGCGCACATTGGCTTGTCGCAAAAGATTGAAGTGGAAGTCGACACGATGGAACAACTCGTCGAAGCGTTAGAAACGAGCGCTGACATGATTCTTCTTGACAACATGAATCAAGACCAGTTGCGCCAGGCTGTAAAGTGGACGAAAGGCCGTGTCCCGCTTGAGGCTTCTGGCAATATCTCGCTGCAAACCATCGCAGGCATTGCCGCGAGCGGGGTGGATTATCTTTCGATGGGAGCGCTGACGCATTCTGCGGCGAGTGTTGACGTAGGGCTTGATATTGTCTTTTCCTGAGTGAGGGATGCAGGAGTGAAAACTGTCGTTTCGGATTTTGTGATCATCGGCAGTGGCCTTGCCGGAAGTGTTGCAGCATATGCGCTGAGCCGATACGGGGATGTGTTGCTGCTCTCAAAAGAGCCTTCCACAAAGAGCAACTCGTTTGCCGCGCAGGGAGGAATCGCCGCGGCGGTTGGGCTTGATGATGCTCCGGAGCTTCATCAACTCGATACACTGTTGGCAGGTGGAGATCTCTGCGATCCAAAGGTTGTCTCGCAGGTGACAACCCGCGCGCCGGAGATTGTGCGCTGGCTCGCAGATTTGGGTGTTCCTTTTGATCGCGCACCGTCTGGCGTGTGGCGATTGGGGCTTGAAGGCGCGCATTCGCGCAAACGAATTCTTCACGCGGGAGGCGACGCGACAGGGCGGCGCATGATGGAGACCTTGCGCGGTGCGGTTGAGGCAATCCCAAACGTTGTTCGGATACCGCATGTCCGCATTCACTCGCTTATGGAAAATTCGCGCGGTGAAGTGATGGGCGCGCGCGGATGGGTTTTGAATGGTGGGAAGGAGCCGCACCGCTTTTTTGCGCGCCGCGCCACGGTCCTTGCGACGGGCGGCGGCGGTCAGTTGTTTTTGCGCACCACGAATCCTCCCGGTGCGACAGGAGACGGGATCGCGCTTGGATATCGCGCGGGTGCGCGGCTGCGCAATCTGGAATTTGTCCAGTTTCATCCGACGGCGCTCGACGTAGACGGCGCGCGCGGTTTTCTCATTTCTGAGGCGGTGCGCGGCGCGGGGGGCGTACTCGTCGATGAGAATCAGCGCAGGATCATGGCCGAGTATCCGCGTCTTGATCTCGAACCGCGCGATGTGGTGTCACGCGTCATTTACACGGAGATGGAAAAAGGGAAAACGATCTACTTAGACTGTCGCTTGATTCGAGATTTTCCAGTGAAATTCCCGACAATCGATCACGTCTGCCACACACTTGGCTTTGATCCTGCTGTAGATTTGTTGCCCGTCGCGCCTGCAGCGCATTTTATGATGGGCGGAATTCACACAGACCTTTCCGGACAGACGTCTGTTCCGGGGCTTTATGCGACGGGGGAAGTGGCGTGTACAGGCTTGCATGGCGCGAATCGACTTGCGAGCAATTCTCTTTTAGAATGTGTAGTAATGGGCCATGCGCTGGCAGAGTCGCTGCATGGCATGAGGGATGAGCGCATGTTGTTTCGCGATGAAGCGTGCGCGGCGGCGCCTGATGGAGAAGAGGCGGAACTTGCGGAAGATGTGCTGATCGACGTGCGAGAGATCCTCTGGAAAACGGCGGGTATTGTGCGTGAACAAAAAACGATGGAACAGGGACTTCACGCACTGCGCGCACTGGCAGAAGAGCACGGCATGTCTTTTGCAGTGGAGACAGCCACGCTGATCTTGCAGTCGGCGCTCTCCCGAAAAGAGAGCCGGGGCGCGCATTTTCGCAGCGATCATCCGCATGTTGACACAGCGCTTTGCGGAGTGGACACGGAGATTTCGCTAAAGAGGATGGACCGTGTAAGGAGTTTCTGAAATGTTCGGGGTAGAACGGAATCCGCATTTTATGTTTCATTTCAGCGATCCACGCGGTCAGATCCGGCCGCGCGTTTTTACGGATCCGAAAACGGTGTTGATCGCTCACTCGTCCACAGAGGTGCGACAGGCGCTTGAACAGGTTGACGCTTGGGTCAAAAAAGGATACTACGCGGCTGGGTATTTGTCATATGAGGCGGCGCCGGCGTTTGACCCGGCGTTTGACGTGGCGGAAGGCTCGAAAATTCCGCTGCTCTTTTTTGCCATTTTTGAGCGTGAAACAAACGCTTTGTGGGATGCTGACTGCGCGCGGTATGAATGTTCGTCTTGGCGGGCCGACACGTCGCCTGAAACCTATGACGCGCATCTGGGAAGGATTAAACACGCGATCGCGCAAGGGGAAACGTATCAGGTTAACTACACCATGAGATTGCGGGCGCAATTTGCCGGAGACGATCTCACGTATTATCACGCTTTGCGCGAGGCGCAGCAGGCGAATTATTGCGCTTATCTGAATATCGGGCGGTTTCGTATCCTCTCGGCGTCTCCCGAACTGTTTTTTCGATTGGAAGGAAAGCGCGTCATCACGCGTCCGATGAAAGGGACGGTCCGGCGCGGACGATGGCTGCAAGAAGATGAGCAATTGGCTGCGTGGCTTCATGGGTCTGAGAAAAACCGCGTCGAGAATGTGATGATTGTCGATTTGCTGCGAAACGATCTGTCAAAGATTCCCGGGGCTTGCGAAATTTCTGTCCCTTCGCTCTTTGCGCTGGAGCGTTATCCGACAGTTCATCAGATGACTTCCACGGTTTCTGCGGAAATTGGCGAACACGCGACGTTTGTCGATGTGCTTGAAGCGCTGTTTCCATGCGGTTCGATCACGGGCGCGCCAAAGATCAGTACGATGCGCTTGATCGCAGAGCTCGAAAGGCAGCCGCGCGAGATTTACTGTGGCGCGATTGGCTTGATTGAGCCGGGGGGAGATGCGACGTTTAACGTGGCGATCCGGACGCTTTTGCTCGATGGTGAAACAGGTGAGGCGCTGTATGGCGTTGGCGGCGGCATCACGTGGAATTCAGAGCCGCGTGATGAGTATGCAGAGGCGCTAACCAAGGCATCGCTTCTCGATGTGCATGCGGGCGCGTTTGAATTGCTAGAAACGATGCGCCTGGAGTGCGGCGCGTACATGCTGCTTGAGCGGCATCTTAAACGGTTGTCTGAGTCGGCGCAGTATTTTGGGATGGCCGCAGACCTTCTTGAGGTGCGCCGACGTTTAGCTGAGTACGCCGCGCTTTACGGGGATGAGCGGCGCAGGGTTCGCCTTTTGGTCTCAAAGGATGGGGAGTATCGCATCGAGAGCACCCCTATTCATGCGCTTCCCGATGAGCCGTTGCAAGTGGCGGTGGCGAAGGTGCCGATCTCGTCTTCGCTGCGGTTTCTCTACCACAAGACGACGCAGCGCGCGGTCTATGAAACACAGCAAAAGGATAGCCCAGGCTGCTTTGATGTGCTCTTGTGGAATGAGCGTGGGGAGCTTACGGAGTTTACCAACGGGAACCTCGTTTTGGAAATGGATGGGCGTCTCGTCACGCCAGCGCGCGACAGTGGATTGCTTGCGGGCACGTTTCGCGGGCTTCTTCTTGACGCAGGGATCTTGAAGAAAAGGTCTTGACGATGGCAGACGTTCGTCGCGCGTCGCAGGTGTGGTTGATCAATTCCGTACGCGGGTGGGTGTTGGTCCACGTTGAATAGCATCGCAGGCCTCGTGTATGCGCATACGCGTGTTTTTTTGGTTGACGCATAGGGTACGGGGGTATACTATAAATGGCAGGTGGTGACAGCATGTACGGTTATCAAAAGGATGCAGAAGATTTATTGAACAGGTTGCGCAAAGTGGAAGGCCAGGTGCGCGGCATTCAAAAGATGATCCAGGAGGATCGCTATTGTGTGGATATTTTGACGCAAATTTCTTCGATCAAATCGGCGCTCGCAAAAGTCGAGTTGGCGCTCCTTGAGAGCCACACGCGCGGATGCGTGGTGGACGCCATTCAAGGTGGCGGAGGGGATGAGAAGATCGACGAATTGATGCGCGTGATCAGGGCGAGTATGAAGGGATAGAGGTGTTCGCAGATGGCAGAGGCAGTTCTTGAAACGGAGCGCGTCCCCTCCGAGCAGATTCAGATGAACATCACGGGAATGACGTGCGCGGCGTGTGCGGCGCGTATCGAGAAACAGTTGAACAAAGCGCCGGGTGTCGTGCGTGCGAGTGTCAATCTCGCGAGCGAAAAGGCGGTTGTGGAGTATGCTGCTGGGACACTGACGCCAGACGCGATCATTCGTGTCATTGAGAAGACAGGGTATGGCGCGGAACCGGTCACGGAGGCGTTGGGCGAGGAGCGCGAGGATCAGCGCATTGCGTATCGCAACTTGCGAGACGCGTTTTGGGTGGGCGTCGTGTTGACGCTGCCCCTCTTGATCCAGATGGTCAGCGGATTTATCCCACACGCGTCTTTTATGCTCCCTGTGTGGCTGCAAATCGCGCTTGCGACACCAGTTCAGTTTGTGGTGGGCTGGCGCTTTTACAAAGGGGCGTATCACGCCCTGCGCGGCGGCGCGCCAAACATGGATGTGCTCGTCTCTTTGGGGACATCGGCCGCCTATTTGTTCAGTTTGGCAGTCGTCATCTGGCGCATCCCGTCTGGTCTCTACTTTGACTCGGCGGCGCTGATCACGACGCTCATTTTGATGGGCAAACTGCTTGAGCATAAGGCGAAGGCGCAGACGTCGCGCGCGGTGCGGGCGCTCGTAAAGTTGCAGGCAAAAACGGCGCGCGTGATTCGCGACGGTCAAGAGATGGACATTCCCACAGAGCAGGTGGTGACAGGGGATGAGCTGCTCGTGCGGCCGGGGGAGAGCCTCCCGGTGGACGGGATCATCCTGTCGGGGCGGACGTCGATTGATGAATCGATGCTGACGGGAGAGAGCATGCCTGTGGCAAAAGAGGCGGGCAGTGCGGTGTTTGGCGCGACACTCAACAAGGAAGGCGCATTTCACATGCGGGCGACCAAGGTGGGGCGCGACACGGCGCTGGCGCAGATCATTCGCATGGTGGACGAGGCGCAGGGGTCGAAGGCGCCGATTCAACAGCTGGCAGACAAGGTGTCGGGGATTTTTGTGCCGATTGTGCTTGTTGTATCACTCGTGACGTTTATCGGGTGGTATTTTGCGGCCGGGTTCACGCACGCGCTGATCAATGCGGTGGCGGTTCTGGTCATCGCGTGCCCCTGTTCGCTTGGTCTTGCGACGCCGACGGCGATCATGGTGGGGACAGGAAAAGGCGCCGAGAATGGCATCCTGATCAAGGGCGGCGAAGCACTCGAACAGGCACATCGACTGACGGCGGTGATCCTTGACAAGACAGGGACGATTACGAGCGGTCGCCCGGAGGTGACAGACGTGGCTGCACTGTCTGATCGCGTGTGGGAGCGGGATCTGCTCGCATTGGCAGCCTCTGTTGAGCGCGAGTCGGAGCATCCGCTGGGCGCGGCGATCGTTTCTCATGCGCAAGCGCAGGGTCTGATTTTGCCGACGGCGAAAGATACAACGGCCATTCCGGGTTATGGCGTGCGCGCAATGGTGGAGGGCATGCTCGTGTTGATTGGCAACCGCGCCTTCATGGAGCGCGAAGGCGTTGTACTGGAGGACAAAGCGGACAGACAGGCGGACAGGCTTTGAGGAGATGGGCAAGACGGCGATGTGGGTGGCGCGCGAACGCGAACTGCTCGGAATCATCGCAGTGGCGGATGGGGTCAGAGAGACGTCGCGGCAGGCGATTGCAGAGATGACTTCGCTCGGGCTTTCGGTGTACATGCTGACGGGGGATAACCGCAAGACAGCACAGGCGATCGCCCAATCGGTTGGGATTTTGCAAGAGCGCGTTTTTGCGGAGGTGCTGCCTGAGCAAAAGGCGGAGATGGTCAAAAAGCTGCAAAGAGAAGGAAACGTGGTCGGCATGGTGGGGGATGGGATCAACGACGCCCCGGCGCTTGCCACTGCAGAGATCGGTTTTGCCATCGGATCGGGCACGGACGTAGCGATAGAGACGGCGGACATCGCGCTTTTGCGCGGGGATCTTTTGAGCGTAGTCACTGCGATCCGTCTCTCGAAGGCGACCATAAAAAAAAAGGGCAGGAAAAGGGAGTAGCCGAGCGTCTCTAACCTTTTGCGAAGAATTTCGTGTTGATCTCGCGCAAGCCATGAACACACAATTCCTGCCGTAAATCCGGCAAGGATTGATTCGGCACCGATGACACGTGCTGTCGCACCACAGATCATGACGATGGTGAGTGCGCCGCGCACGCCAAATGCGCTACGTCGCGCGAAGGGAATGCGACCGCGCATGCCACGCAAGAAAAGACGGCTCACAAAGTAGAGGAGAAATCCCAAGCTCGCCATGGTGATGAGTTGCATAGGAATGCTAAAGGGAGTCGGTCGCGTTGGAAGCGCAATGCCAATCAAGGTGGCAGTCGCAATGTCTGCGGTTACGGCGGTGAGGAGAATCAGTTGCCCAAAGCGTGACGCAGAGAGTCCGCGTTCGTGAAGGACGGGTACCAGGATGCCAAGGGATGTCGTCGCAAAGATAAACGAGCTAAGCAGTGGATCGGATGACCATCCAAGATGAATAAGCAAACGCCCTGCCAGAATCGAGAGCGCTGCGGTCTGCGCAAAGATCGAAAAATGAGCAAATAAGAGATGCGGGCCGTTTCATTGTTTCCTCTTTTGGATGGGCGAATCTCCAGTCCCGCCAAAAACATGAGATAGAGCAGTCCGAGTGAAGACGCGTCGTGAAACCAGCTGGGGATAGGAAGTGCATGCAGTCCTGATTTGCCAAGGGAGATGCCAAGCAGTAACTCGAGAACGGCTGTTGGCAGGCGGAGTTTGGGAAACAAGGCGGTAAAGGTCGATGCGGCGATTGCAATCACGCAAATCAAAGCAAACAGGACAAAAGGTTCCGTGTGCATGCGAAACCTCCTTATGAGTTTGTACGTCTTCTGGACAGGCGTCTCTTCTATCAACTCTATGCATTTCGATCTCCTTTCCATGCCATTCATAGATTCACGCAATGAGTCATAGAATCTAGCAACGACATATGACCTAAGGTGATCAATGATGGCGCGATGGACCTATGTAAAGACGTGGGATGGACGATTTGAAAAATGATAGAAAACGCCGAGAAAATTCCATGGATACATGCGAATTCGCGAAGTGGCGACAACCGCCACTGCAGCGTACGTTCGCCGCCGCGCAAGAAAAATGTGCTGGGGTTTCATCTGGGCGCTCGCCGTGCGCGTCATGTAAAACGGCAAACTCATGCGCAAAAACCTGTGCAAACACTGGGAGATGTCATTCTATACGCGCTTGCCATCGGACTTTTTCTTGGCGCGCTTTTGACGGCGCTTTTGCACAGCCTGCCGGTGAGCAAAACGGAACAAAACGCACAGAAACTCACGCAATCTCTTTCCTCTGCTTGGATAAAAGAGGCTGTAGCGGCACATGCGTTTATTTTGCCGAATGTTTCCGTCTATCTGTACCAGTCTGGCTTGTACGGGAATCGCGTGCGTGCGCAGTCGGCAGTAAGTGATCTGGCACAAAGTGGCGTGCATGCAGTCATGGGAAATTCAAAGCCCATACCTGTCTATGTGGGAATGACACTTGCAAACCCAAAGATCACGTCGTTTTCCAGCTATTTAAACAACCGCGAAGTGCCGTTTTTGTGAGTGAATCCTCGCTCCCTCAGCGCACCGTGCGGGCCAAGCAGGTTTCAGCCAAGCTGCTGTCACAAACTGAAGAATTATTGGTTCTTGATGTCGATCTCATGCTTTCTCTCGCGCAGCAACCAACGCTCCATCAGCAAACTCTCCTTGACTTGACACATCAGATCAAACAGGATCTTGCATACTTAAAATCAGGGGCTGGTCTCCCGTCTGCTTTCAGGCGTCAATTGTTCAATTTTCAACAGGCGGTGTGGGAAGCGGTGGATGCGCCTGGGCAGGCAGGTGTCTATCATCAGGAACTCGTAATCGAGAGGCTGGCAAAAGCATATGTCCGCTATCAACAAATCGCATCGTCCTAGAGATGCAGAGCTCTTGCGCGCGTGAGCGTGTGAAAGCATCACTTGTGAAATTTATCAAAACTCGTACAGCACTTATCAGCTTGCTCGGATTGGAGTGGGCGTGTCGAGTTCCATCTCTTATACTAGAGCCAAAACCGAACGCTTCAGGAGGATCTCTGATTGAACCGAATTCTTTTGGCTTCTACCTCACCAAGGCGAACGCAATTGCTGACACAGATTGGCATCGCGCACGAAGCTGTGGCGCCAGACTATGAAGAAGAACATACAGCGAAACTACCACCGCATGAACTAGTGATGAAACTTGCTTGCGAAAAGGCGTTAAGTGTCGCCAGGATTTACTCGAACAGTATTGTGCTTGGTGCGGATACGCTGGTCTATGATGGAGATCAGCCTCTTGGAAAACCAGCGTCTGTCGAAGAGGCAAAGGCGATGCTGCGTCGATTGGCAGGAAAAACACATGATGTCTATACAGGTGTGGCGCTTGTTCAAGCGGATACCATGCGCTGTGAAATGGATTATCGACATGTGCGTGTGACAATGCGCATGCTGCGCGATGAAGAGATTGCGTGGTATGTTAATACGGGTGAGCCAATGGATAAGGCAGGGGCGTATAGCATTCAAGGGATCGGCGCTCCATTTATCACTGAAATCCACGGAGATTTTTATGCGGTTGTTGGATTGCCGCTCTCCTTGACGGTTGATCTGTTTGCACGGTTAGAAATTTCTAATCTTCCCCTACAGGGGGAAATGCTGAATGACCGAGCGTGGCGCGCAAGAACGTGGTACACTGATGATGGATCGACCGCTGACAGAGCGACCGCGAGAACGAATGATGCAGTACGGCGCACAGTCGCTCTCCACGAGCGAGTTGCTTGCCCTTCTCTTGGGAACGGGACGGCGCGGTGTATCCGCGCTTGATCTTGCGGATGACCTGCTCTCACGAATGGGTGGACTTCGAGAACTTTTGGAGGCGGATGTTCGCGAGTTGCGTCAAATTCCGGGCGTTGGCCGCGCGAAAGCCCTTGCCGTTCTTGCGGCGATTGAATTGGGGCGCAGGGTATCTGCACTCGGAGGTGAAGCGATCGCCAAGATTGGCTCGCCAAAGGATGCGGCGGATTATGTGATGGACAAGCTGCGCTTCCTTAAAAAGAACATTTCTTTACGATACACCTCGACACGAAGCATCAAATCATCGGAGAAGAAACGGTGTCCGTAGGGTCCTTGAACGCTTCGATTGTCCACCCGCGCGAAATCTTCAAAACACCTTTGCGCCGCAGCGCGGCAGCAATTATCTGCGCACATAACCATCCCTCAGGCGATCCCACACCGAGTCCTGAGGATATCAGTGTGACGCAGCGTTTGGTTCGCGCTGGTTCGATTCTTGGGATCGAAGTTTTGGATCATATTGTCATCGGTGACAAACGATATATAAGCTTGCGTGAACGTGGTTTCATGGACGCGGCGATTGAAATGGAATAGACAAAGGAGCGTTTAATCAGGATGTTTGGTAATTTGCGGGATATGGGCATTGATCTTGGTACGGCGAATACACTTGTTTATATGAAAGGGCGCGGCATCGTGCTGCGCGAGCCGTCTGTTGTAGCGATGCGTACAGACACAGGCGGAATTCGCGCCGTGGGTGAAGAGGCCAAGAAAATGATCGGTCGCACGCCTGGGAACATCGTGGCGGTGCGCCCGATGAAAGATGGTGTCATTGCAGACTTTGAGACGACGACGACGATGCTCAAATATTTCATTCGTCAGGCGCTTAAGAAAAATCCGTCTTTGCGGGAAAGCCTAGAGTGATTGTCTGTGTCCCGTCAGGAATTACGGCAGTCGAGAACCGCGCAGTGCTCGACGCAACTCTTCAGGCTGGTGCGCGCGAGGCGCAAACGATTGAAGAACCCATGGCTGCAGCAATTGGTGCGGGGTTACCAGTGGGTGAACCGACTGGCAGCATGGTGGTCGATATCGGAGGCGGTACGACGGAGGTTGCGATTATCTCACTTGGCGGAATTGTGACGAGCCGCTCCATTCGCGTCGCAGGTGACGAGATGGATGAGGCGATCATGAACCACATCAAGCGCAACTACAACTTGATGGTGGGAGAGCGTACGGCAGAGGAACTTAAAATTTCTATCGGTTCGGCGTTAGAGCACGAAGCCGGAGAAGAGATTGACATTCGCGGGCGCGATTTGGTTACCGGCTTGCCAAAGACGGTCACGATTACTGCGCAAGAGATGGCAAGCGCCCTTCACGACACCGTGGCGAGTATTCTTGAGGCGGTGAAGGTTACGCTTGAAAAATCACCGCCAGAACTCGCTGCAGACATCATGGATCGCGGGATCGTTCTAACGGGCGGTGGAGCGCTTCTTCGCAATCTTGACAGGCATTTGGCGCGTGAGACGGGCATGCCTGTTTTTGTCGCGGATAATCCGCTGGATTGTGTAGCGATTGGTACCGGCAAGGCTCTTGACAATATTGAGATGCTGCGCGACCGCCGGGCGTATGGCCAGCGTAGACGGGCCAGATAACCGAGGGTAAGGGAGAGGCGCGGTCGTGAGTAGACTTTTTCGGGTGGTCGACTGCTCGGCTTTCTTGCCGGACTGATCGTCTTGTTTATTGTGGCGGCAGTCACGCTTCACAATCGAGCGTTTCGCTCATCGTGGCCTGAGCGCGCTGTACGCGATGTGACATCAATTGTGAGTGAGTGGCTTTATACACCAACGTTTCAAGTAGAAACCTTTTTCTCGAGAATCAAAGATCTGACGACACTTTATCAGGAAAATAGCGCGTTGCAGGCGCTGGTTGCCAAGGACGCGGCGTTACAAATCTCTCTTGATCAAACGCAGCAGGAAAATGCGCAACTCAGACAAATGGTGGGTTATCGTTCGGCGAATCCACAGTACAAGTTGATTGCGGCACGTGTGACGGGCCGCAGTCCGCTAACGTGGGACTCAGACATCACGATTTCTGTTGGAAAAACGCAGGTGTTGCGCGCGACATGCCCGTTTTAAACCAGAACGGGGCGCTGGTTGGACGGATTACTTCATCCTCAAATCTAAGTAGTGTTGTCTCGCTGCTTACTTCAAGTGCCAGTGCGGACGGCGTTTCGGCAAACATTGTCAACGGGAAACAGGCAACATTTGGCATCGTCTCGGGCAATGCGACAGTGCCAAACGATTTGCTGATGCAGTTTATTTCGCAAATGTCGACTAACGCACGCGTCGGGGATCTTGTCGTCACATCCGGATTATCTAATATGTATCCGCGCGGCATCTTGATCGGAAAGGTACAGTCCTTTCAACTCGATGGGACCGGGATTACAAAATCTGCCGTGATCGCTCCTGCCGCAAATTTTAATGCGATTGACTATGTGTTTGTGCTTGTTCCAAAACCGGGACAGGTGATTCCATGAGGTCAACCCTACTTTTTGTTGCGTTTTTGATTTGCATGTTTGGTTGAGTCGACCGTGTTTCGCGCGCCGACACTCTCTGAGTACGCGCCAAACCTTGTCGTCATCGGCCTTGTCATGACGGGGCTTTTGCGAACCCCGCGCATGGGCCTGTTGTTTGGGCTTGGCATTGGCCTGATTCAGGACATTGACTATGGACGTTTTCTCGGAGAGACTGCGTTTGCGTATGCCGTGATTGGTTATTTGGCAGGCTATTTTCGGCATCTGGTTTTGCGGGAGAGCGCGCTTCTGGCCATTTTGGTGACTGGGCTTGCGTCTGAGTTGTTTGCGTGGGTAACCTATGGCGAGGCAAGGCTTTTGGAGGCGTCCGGTACGACGCTGCACGAAGTGATTCGCAGTTCCAGCAAAACGGCGCTCGTCTCCATGTTTTTGTGTTGCTGCTCTACGCAACCGTATCCGCAAGGCTTTTAAAGAAAAAGAAGGTCAGTTATCACGACGCGACTGCCGACGGCACTTCATGAACGTCTGTAGGACTCGCGACTGTTTTTGTAGACTGGGTAGGAACGGGAATTCCTTCACAGGTGAATGATGCATGGATCGAGATGCAAAAGACGATGAGAAGTGGGAAGAGTGTCAACGACGGTTTCGCGCGCTATGGCTTCTTATTGTCGTGCCGGCTGTAATGTTGGTCTTTCGTCTCGGGGATATGCAGTGCCGAAGAAGTGCGGAGTACCTCGCAGCGGGTGTGCGCAATCGTGTTGACAGCTATTCAACGCCTGCACCGCGCGGCAGAATCGTGGACGTCTCGGGACATGTCATGGCGTATGACTCTCCGTCCTTTAGCGTGATCTACACGAGATCGGGTCGCCCTGTCGACGCGGTGGCAAAAAGCTTGTCAAGTGTATTGCGCATCCCGCTTGAAGAACTCAAACGTCGGTTGAAATCCGATGGTACGGGGAGTGTACACACGCTTGTCGAAAGTCGTGTATCTGCACGCGCGGTTTCCTATATTCGAGAACACCAGTCTGATTTGCCTGGCGTGCGCATCATTTCAGATTCGATTCGCAATTATCCTGACGCAGATACAGCCTGTCACATCCTTGGGTACATCAACGCGATCCCTCCACAGCGCATCGAGCAGTTGGTGACAAAGGAACATTTTCCGCCATCCACACGCGTAGGGTGGGCGGGCGTCGAGCGTTACTATGATGATGCGCTGCGAGGAAAACCTGGTCGCATCGTGATGGAGGTGGACAGCCGCAATGTACCTTTGCACGCGCTTCCGTACTGTCACGATGCGAGCAAAGGCTCGGATCTTGTCCTTACGCTTGATCATGCGTATGAGCGAAGTATTCAAAATCTGCTCACAGATCAAGTCCGTTATTTAAAGTCCCACGGGCATCGCGGTATCAATCACGCAATGGCCATTGCGATAAGTCCTCAGGATGGTTCGATTCTCGCGCTTGCGAGTTACCCGTATTACAAACCGCAGTGGTTTTCCCAAGGAATCTCTTATCAAACGTATCAAAACGGGTTCGCGCCGGCGGAGCGAAATTGGGTCACCCAAGCGCCGATTGCACCTGGCTCGACAATGAAGCCGTTGACAGCACTTTTTGCCTACAATCAGCGAGCCATTACGTTGAAAGAAAAATTGACTGTAACGGTGCGCTAAAACTTCCGAATACGGATGGAAACAACCATTCGCTGCTGGACGCGTCACGATCCTCTCGATATGGCGCACGCCATCGCTGAGTCTTGTGATGTGTACTTTTATCAAGCGAGTCTGCGGTATGGTCGGTGGCCGCCACGCGGCAATGAAAAACGTCCACATGGCTAAAAACAGATCGTCCACAAACCCTTCACAAACTTGAACAATACAGTCGTGGCTTTGGACTTGGAACAGGGACAGGCATTGATTTGCCCGAGGAAGAGACCGGTTACCTCAATGGCAGTTCACTTCAGTTGACGGATCTACCCTATACGGCGATCGGGCAAAATGAGGTGTACACCCCGCTTGAGCTGGCTGTGTACGCAGCGGCGCTCGCAAATGGTGGATACCGTATCACACCGCATGTGGTTCAACAGGTGGGGGAGCTCAAACTCCATTTTAAACGCTATCCAATCGCGGGCATTGATCAAGCGGCGTTGCGCGAAGTTCAGCGCGGAATGTGGATGGCATGCAATGATCCTATGGGGACGGCATATTCCACGTTTCATTGGGCGCATGGTGGGGTAGCGTATGCACCCGCAGGTAAAACAGGAACCGCGGAAACTGGGATCAAAGGATTTGATAATGCTGTTTTTATCGGGTACGCGCCATTTAAGCACCCACGTATCGCCATCGCGATCGTCGTGCCAGGCGGCGGTCACGGTGCGGATTCGACAGGACCGATCGCCCGCGGGATGCTTGATCGATTCTTTCCGCATCATGCGTATGCGCTTAGCAGGAATATCACTGGTAAACGTTGAATTACCATGAGATATCGATAGGAGGAGGGCTAGCATGTCACGTTTTGCTACGCGTCCATCCACAACGACCATCAAAGAAACGGTATCGATTAAAGGCATCCGCAATGGATTGCTTTTCATACTCAGGGATGATATGCCATTTCGAGATGTGCTGAGTGCATTGGAGGATACGCTGCGAAAGGATGCTTCGCAAGGCGAGGAAACCTCACTTCTTACGGCCTATGTACAATTGGGGAATCGCAGACTTTCGGATGTTTGGAAGAATTTCTGCCGCCAAGATGAATCCCAGCAGATGCTGCCCGCTTCGGACTTGCAGCACGGCAAACGCGAGCGCCACAGGCGTCATCGCACTGCCAAAAAGAGAGATGACGCGCCCCAGATAAAACCAGCGAAACGCAGGACGTGAAAGTGCACCGATTTTATACCTGACCATAGGTTCGTGTGTACCCCCTTCATGATTCTCGCGGGTTTCACAAAAGATCATTCGCATGGTGGACGAGGCGCAGGGGTCGAAGGCGCCGATTCAACAGCTGGC
>NZ_LPVJ01000010.1 GCF_001516615.1 Ferroacidibacillus organovorans
TCGAGCCCGTTTTCTTTCGCCGTTTCAACGATGCTATACGTGATCGCGCTCGCCCGTGCTCCTCTTGGTGTATTTGAGAATAACCAGGCCTTTCTTCCCATCACAAACGGTTTGATCGAACGTTCCGCGCGGTTGTTGTCGATCTCCAAATGGCCATCTTGCATATACACCTCAAGCTTACTCCACTGATTCAGACCATAATGAATCGCCTCGCCCAGTTTACTTTTGGGGAGAACGTGGTCGTTTTGTGCTTGGAGCCATGCCAAAAACGCATCCAGAATCGGTCGGCTTTTCTCTTGCCGTACCTCAAACCGTTTCTCTGGCGGATCATCCTTCAGACTTCGTTCAATCTTATACAGTTGGTTGCAATAATCCAATCCAATCTGTGCCGCTACGGGTGCATTTTTCTTTTGCACAGGCAACGCCTTGATCGCTTCATCGAATCGCCTTCTCAAATGCGCCATGCAGCCGACCAACGTGACATCCGGCAGATGATGGTATCCCGGGTAGCCATCCACGTGAAGGTATCCCTTGAACCCTTTAAGAAATTCTTTGGGATGCTCCTTGGCGCGCGTTTCCTGGTACTCGTAGAGCACGATGGGAACTCCACCGTTTCCGCTTCGATACAGCCACAGATACGATTTGCTTTGGGCTTCTCTTCCGGGCTCGTGAAGCACTTGCAACGTCGTCTCATCCGCATGGAGGTAGGTTTGCTTGAGCAGTTCCTCATGCAATCGATCGTAGATCGTGCTCAGCCATTGGTTCGCACCATGCAAAACCCAATTGGCCAAGGTTTGCCGAGATAACATCACCCCGCGACGATGCAGTTGCTGTTCAAGCCGATACAGCGGCATGCCCTCAACGTATTTCTTGTTCATCACATACGCGAGCGCTGAAGCAGACGCCAAACTGCCCGGATAAGCAGGTCGCGGCATTGGCGCGATGACAATCGGCGTGTGGATTTCATTTTTCTCACAGTGACGGCATCCGTAGACGTACTGGACGTGTTCGAGAACCTTCACTTGCGCGGGGATGATCTTGAGTTCCTTGCGCACCTGCGTGCTCATCTCGTGCGTTTTGCTGCCACAGCACGAGCAGACTTGCTCCGCTTCGGAAAGACGGTACTCGATGCGCTCCACCGGTAGATTCTTGAGGAGTTCCTCGCGCTGGCCTTGCTTCTTCTTACGTTCATACGTGATCGTTTCCGTTTCGACGTCCGACTCGGTCGCCTCAGGCTCTGCATCTGCTTCGACTTCTGCCTCATTAAAAAGCAGTCGCATCTGTTCAGACCCATCGCTTGTTTTCTCACTGGATGCACCAAAACGCTTTTGTGCGTTGAGACGAAGTCGCTCTTCATACCAAGCCAGTTTCAGTCGTAAATCTGCGTTTTGTTGCTCCAAGTGTACAACGCGATGTTGCAGCGTTTCGAGAGGAGACGTGGTGTCGTTCGTCGCTTGTGTCATACCTCTTTATTTCGACAAATCCCCCGTATTTTCCTGTTAAAACGCGGGTTTTTCAAAGAAAAAAACCATTCAAATGATCGTTCGCGCACGCACTTCGGCATGCGCATGACGCTGTGAAAGAGACAGCCCATCCAAGAGCCATCGCAGTTCTCTGCGGCGAATCGTGAGGGTTTCCCCTTCTTGCAGGGATGGCCATTGAAAGCGCCCTCGCTCCAAGCGTCGGTAGTGCAGCCAAAATCCGCATTCATCCCACGCGAGTAATTTAATTTTGTCACGTTGGCGATTGCAAAAGACAAAAATGGCTGGGGAGAAGGGATCGAGTTCAAACGCATGTTGCACGAGAACGGCGAGTCCATCGATCGACTTTCGCATATCCGTGTACTCGCCAGCCAAATAGACGTGTCCCGCATAACTGCTATCGATCATGGCTGTGAGAGCACACGCACGACGTCGACTAGCAATTGGCGATTAAAAC
>NZ_LPVJ01000011.1 GCF_001516615.1 Ferroacidibacillus organovorans
GGCTGTTTACAGCCGTTTTCTTGCTGACGTTGTTACGTATCCGTGTTTAGTTTTCAAGGATCCAAGGTGCTTCATTTCGTTTCTTCTCTTGCGGTCGGCCTCGCGGCGACAAGGAGTAATATACCACCCCAGAACTCCTCTGTCAAACCCTTTATCCCACTTTTTATGCAGGAATTTTTATCCATATCATAAACTATCTTTCTTGATGTGGAAGAACAAGATTTGCCACGATCGCGACCATAAAAAGAAAGGTGATGAGAGCAAGCCAAAAACCGCCCTGTTCAATCAAAAATTCCATACATACACCTCCATCTTCATGCTAGCACAGGCTGTGTACGAACGTAAAGAAAACCCGCAGCATATTCGCTGCGGGTTTTCCAGTGTTCATTGATTGCTATTCGGAATTATCGACAGGAACAACTCACTCTGCGACAGGATCCTCATCCGTTGGAGCGATTTTTGCCACAGTACTCACTTCGGAGTCATTCACGTTAATCAACTTTACACCTTGCGTATTGCGACCAAAAGTCGATATCGTGTCAATTGAAATGCGGATCGCCACACCCGTATTTGTAATGATCATGAGATCTTCTGAATCGTGGACCATTTTAAGTCCTGCGATCGGTCCTGTCTTTGCGGTCACATTTAGCGTTTTGATCCCTTTGCCGCCGCGCGACTGCGTGCGATACTCATCAATCTTCGTGCGTTTGCCATAGCCTTTGCTTGTCACTGCGAGAACTGTCACATCATCAATTAAAACGTCCATTCCAATGACGATGTCATCCTTGTCAAGAGAGATTCCTTTTACCCCCGCTGCGCCTCTTCCCATCGGTCTCACATCCGACTCCGGAAAGCGAATGGACATCCCGTTACGCGTTCCCATCATGATCTCTTGATTTCCATCCGTAATCCGCACGCCGATCAATTCATCATCATCGTGAAGGCTGAGTGCGATCAGACCCGCCTTGCGTATATTTGCAAATGCATTCAAAGACGTCTTTTTGACGATTCCACGTTTTGTCGCTGTGAAAAGATAGTGGTCTTCACGCGCAAGATCCTCTTGCTTGACGGGAATAACCGCAGAGATTTGCTCCCCAGGTTCGATGTTCAACAGATTGATAATTGGAATTCCCTTGGCTGTTCTCGTCAAATCAGGAACTTCATAAGCCATTAGACGGTACACCTTAGCGCGATTCGTAAAGACGAGAAGTATATTGTGAGACGACGTGATAAAGAGGTGTTCGACAAAATCTTCCTCACGCGTACCTGCAGCCATCACGCCGCGCCCTCCACGCCGCTGTGTGCGATACGTGTTTGTCGGGAGTCGTTTGATATAACCCGCGTGCGTAATCGTAATCACGACATCCTGCTCTTGAATGAGATCTGCCTCGTCAAAGGCACCCTCTTCAGACACGATGCGCGTGCGGCGACTATCGCCGTATTTTTCCCGAACCTCAAGAATCTCTTTGCGAATAACTCCCATCATCAACTGTTCATCCGCCAGGATCGCTTGATACTCTGCGATCATACGCTGCAGTTCCCGATACTCTTCTTCAATTTTGTCACGCTCAAGACCCGTCAAACGCTGCAATCGCATGTCAAGAATCGCCTGCGATTGGTCCTCCGAGAGCGCAAAATGTTCCATCAATCCTCGCTTTGCCTCATCAGGTGTCGCTGACCCGCGAATGAGTGCGATCACTTCGTCAAGATGGTCAAGCGCAATGCGCAATCCTTCGAGGATGTGGGCACGCGCTTGGGCACGGCGAAGATCATATTGTGTGCGCCGGCGAATGACCTCTTTCTGATGCTCGAGATAGTGATAAATAAACTGGCGCAAGTTCAAGACTTTCGGTTGACCTGCGACGAGCGCGAGCGAATTCATCCCGAATGTCGACTGCATTGGCGTGTGCTTGTAAAGGTTGTTCATAATCACTTGAGGGCGAACATCCCGCCTCAATTCAATTACGATGCGCATCCCTGTGCGGTCACTCTCATCGCGCAAGTCGGTAATTCCGTCAATTTTTTTATCGCGCGCAAGTTCTGCAATGCGTTCAATTAAACGCGCTTTGTTGACTTGGTACGGAAGCTCCGTGACGATAATGCGAACCTTGCCGTTGGCTGTCTCTTCGATGGTGTGAACAGCTCGCATCACAATGCTTCCGTGACCTGTTTCGTACGCCTGGCGAATGCCCTGGCGGCCGAGAATAAGACCTGATGTAGGAAAATCAGGACCTTTAATCACTGTCATCAAATCGTCGATCGAGACATCAGGCTGGTCAATCATCATTACGACACCATCGATTACTTCACACAGGTTGTGCGGCGGAATGTTTGTCGCCATACCCACTGCAATTCCAGAGGAACCGTTAACGAGTAAATTTGGAAAGCGCGCCGGAAGAACTGTCGGCTCCTTCTCGCTGTCATCGTAGTTTGGATTGAAGTCAACCGTATCTTTGTTGATGTCTCGAACCAGTTCCATGGCAATTGGCGCTAGGCGTGACTCCGTATACCGCATAGCCGCAGGCGCATCGCCGTCAACACTCCCGAAATTTCCGTGCCCATCGACAAGCAAGTAACGTGTTGAGAAATCTTGTGCCAAGCGCACAAGCGCGTCATAAAGCGCACTGTCACCGTGGGGATGATACTTTGCCATGACATCTCCGACGACACGCGCCGATTTTTTATACGGTTTATCCGGCGTCATCCCGGACTCAAGCATTCCGAAAATGATCCTGCGATGAACCGGTTTTAATCCATCCCGAACATCAGGAAGTGCGCGACTGATAATTACACTCATCGCATAATCAATAAACGATGTTCGCAATTCTGAACTGATATTGATCGGTACGACTTTACTCATTTCCTCCATCAGCAAACTCCCCCCTTAAACATCCAGATTGCGCACATAACGCGCATGGACTTCAATGAATTCACGGCGCGGCTCCACGCGATCACCCATAAGGATGCTGAAGGTCGAATCTGCCTCAATCGCATCATCCATCGTAACCTGAAGCAGGGTTCTCGTTTTCGGGTCCATCGTGGTGTCCCACAGTTGTTCCGCGTTCATTTCACCAAGTCCTTTATAGCGTTGAATCTCTACTTTTCCAAGCTGTTCCTGCAATTTCGCGAGTTCCTGTTCACCGTATGCATAGTGAACTTGCTTCCCTTTGGAAACTTTATAAAGCGGTGGCTGTGCGATATAAACATAGCCCGCGTCAATCAATTCCCGCATATAACGATAAAAGAAGGTCAGAAGCAAGATCCGTATATGGCTGCCGTCAACATCAGCATCCGTCATAATGATGATCTTGTGGTAGCGTGCTTTAGACAAATCAAAATCGGTCGAGATACCCGTCCCAAGTGCGGTAATAATCGCGCGAATCTCTGTGTTTGAAAGAATTTTGTCCAGGCGCGCTTTTTCAACATTGATGATTTTTCCGCGCAGCGGCAAAATGGCCTGAAAGTTTCGGTCACGTCCTTGTTTGGCCGACCCTCCCGCAGAGTCACCCTCAACAATATAGAGTTCGCTTATCGAAGCGTCACGACTCGAACAATCCGCCAGTTTACCAGGCAGTGAGCTAATTTCTAGCGCGCTTTTTCGACGTGTCAACTCACGCGCTTTTTTTGCCGCTTCGCGTGCCCGCATTGCAGTAAGCGATTTCTCGATGATCCGCTTTCCCACACTCGGATTCTCATCAAAAAACGTATTGAGCCGATCCCCGAGCAAGCTCTCGACAATCCCTTTCACTTCACTGTTGCCTAACTTTGTTTTCGTTTGTCCTTCAAATTGTGGTTCGCGTATTTTGACACTTATAATTGCGGTCAATCCTTCGCGTACATCGTCGCCTGTCAGCTTGGCATCCGCATCTTTTAGCGCGTTGATTCGTTTCGCATAATCATTGATGACTCTTGTCAAGGCAGATTTGAATCCCGACTCATGCGTACCCCCTTCTGCCGTATTGATGTTATTGGCAAACGAATAAAGGCTACTCGAATACTCTTCGTGGTATTGCAAAGCGACATCTACTGCGACTTGGTCTTTTTCTCCCTGAATGTAAATCGGAGGCTGATGCAATGTATCTTTTCCGCGGTTCAAATACTCAACAAAGCTGCTGACACCGCCCTCATACCTAAATTCGACGCTCCGCTCATCACGCTCATCGATTAGATGAATGTTGATCCCTGCATTTAGAAAGGCAAGTTCTCGCAATCGTGTTTCGAGTGTCTCAAATTCGACGCGAATCGTCTCAGTAAAAATTTCAGCATCGGGTAAAAAGTGCACCATTGTCCCCGTTTGCTTTGATTTGCCGATGACATCCAATCCAGAAGTTGGAATTCCGCGCGCGAAAGTTTGTCGGTACACCGCCCCATCCCGGGACACTTCAACTTCCAGCCATTCAGACAATGCGTTTACGACAGATGCACCAACACCGTGCAGTCCACCTGAAACTTTGTACCCAGAACCTCCGAATTTTCCACCAGCGTGTAAAACAGTGAGAGCGACGGTGACTGCCGGGAGGTTCATCTTTTCGTGAAGATCAACAGGGATTCCCCTGCCATTGTCTTTGACAGTGATGGAATGATCTTTATGGACATAAACATAAATGGTGTCACAATACCCTGCCAACGCCTCATCAATCGCATTATCGACAATCTCCCACACAAGGTGATGCAGTCCCTTGCTACTTGTGGAACCTATGTACATGCCTGGGCGTTTGCGAACAGGATCCAGTCCCTCAAGAACCTCGATCTGGGATGCATTGTAACTCTCTTGAATCTTCTCTTCAGCCAAACGTATAACCTCCTGGTTCAAACATCATTCAATCTTAAAAGTATACCCATTCATTGAGACTTAGCCAAAGCATCCCTTCATAATCTTAGAAAACCTTATACGTTTACTTCAGACAACTCACCATGAGCTGTCAAAAAAAATTTTGTATCCCCTTTTACTTTGAAGACTTCATCCAAATCATGAGAGGCAACCGTGGCGATCGTCTGTGTTCGTTTCACAAGATCAATAAGACGGTGTTGGCGCTTGACGTCTAATTCTGAAAATACATCGTCTAATAGTAACACAGGTACATGACCTGTCGCCTCTTCAATCAATTCTATAAACGCAAGTTTTAGAGAAAGCGCGATGGATCTCTGTTGTCCTTGAGAAGCATAAGAACTTGCCAGTTGATCATTGATCATCAATGTGATGTCTTCACGATGGGGACCTACCGTTGTGAAACCGCGAATGAAATCTTGTTTGCGGTGCATCTCCCACATAGAGAGTAATTCATGTGAGATCTCTTGTTTCGATGTTTTTTTGCTGCACGCTTTATACGTGATACTCAAAGATTCGGATCTATTCGATATTTCTTTATAAATCGACTCTGTCTTTTGGAATAATCTTTTGAACGTTTCGAGTCGTAATTCAATGATCTCCGTTGCGGCATCCACCATTTGTTCATCCCACACGCGCACCAGGGACTCTTGTTTCATTTTCAGCATGGCATTTCGCTTTTGCAGCATGGATTGATATGTTGCAAGCGAGCGTAGAAATGCAGGTTGATACTGCGCCATCGTCGCATTTAAAAAGCGTCGTCTCTGGTCTGGGCCACCTTTGACAATTTGTAAATCATCAGGTGTAAACATTACGGTTCTCAATTGACCTAATAATTCGCTTAAACTTTTTTTAGGGGCACGATTGACCCAAATCTGTTTTCCTTTTGGACCAATTCGAACGGACAGCTCTTTTGGCGAGTCATCCTCGACTTGAATCCTTAATTTTGCTTCATGTGTACCAAAACGGATCAATTCTCGATCTGACACTGTTCGTGGAGAATGGCCCGTTGAAAAAAGTGAGATTGCCTCAAGGAGTGTTGTTTTTCCCGAGGCATTGTCTCCTTGGATTACATTTAGCCCGGATGAAAATCGGGCTTGTGCAAATTCATAATTTCTTATATTCATCAAGTCCAATTGCCTGATGATCATAAATGCGTATCCTCTTTTGCTTTCTCTCGAATGACGATTAAAAAATCCTTTCCCCTCACGGAATCATTCGGAAAAAGTTTTTTACCTCTTCGATTTTCTTCCTCGCCATTTACCCAAACGAGTTGATGAGAGAGATACCATTTGGCCAAACCACCTGACTGAATTACATCTGCCATTTTTAAGGCCTGTCCCAACGTGATCCATTCTGTGTCAATTGATAACTGTATCTCACGCATGATTCAACCTCACTGGGAGAATGAGCTGCAAATGATTTGTATCACTCTCAATTGGCTTTAGGATAAATGCACTACCAGGTCCTGTAAACTGAATGCTTACATCTTCAGTATCAATGGTCCTGAGACTTTCCAACAAGAACCGCGCGTTACATGCGAGAAGCAATTCTTCTCCCTCAAAGGACAAAGGCTCAATGACTTCAGATACCTTTCCAAGTTCTTGGCTTGTCGACGTAATTTCTGTTTGACTCGGTCTTAGATGGATGCGAATGACATGATTGTCATTCTCACGCGCTAAGAGTGCCGCCCTTTCGATGGATTCAATCAATCTCTTTGTTCCAATTTGAATCGATGTGCGAAATGATTCAGGAATGATCCGCGAAATATCAGGATAGGTTCCTTCGATCAATCGAGAGTAAAAATGAATATTGTCATAGCGTATCAGCATTTGATGATCTGCCAATGTTATTTCAACCATTTCTTCACTGGCAGGAAGAATTCGTAGGAGTTCTTGCAGAGTTTTGCTTGGCATAATGGCTTCTTCAAAAGAATACTCTTTTAATGTGTCGACTGAAATTTTTAGATTTGATAAACGGTGGCTGTCTGTTCCTGTAAGTGTCAATGTATCTTCTTTCAATCTAAAGTGAACACCTGTCAGCGTAGGGCGTGACTCTATCGTTGCTACGGCATACACCGTTTTTTGAATGGCTTGAAGAAATAGGCTACATCCCATTGAAAGTTTTTCATCATCATCAACTTGTGGGAGCAAGGGAAATTCTCGACTGTCCAGTCCATTGAGTGTATAGGTTGCCGCACCTGATTGGATGGTGGCGATGCGATTTTTCATATCAAAGCGAACCAGCTGTTGAGGAAGTTTTCTCACGATTTCCAAAAGAAATTTTGCATTAAGCACAGTACTGCCTGGTTCTTCAACTTGCAGAACTTCATTCTGATCCTGATCATTGTTTTCGATGAGAATTTCGAGTCCGATTTCCAAGTCATAAGCTGTCATTTTCACACGATTAAATTCTGCATCAATTTTTACACCGTACAAAATCGGTTTTGTCGTCCTGCTTGGAATAACTCGAACGATTTGTTGTAATCCTGTAAGCAATTCATTTTTTTTGATTACAAAGTGCATATTTAGGTCATCTCCTGAATAGGAATAAGTAGTTTTAGTACTTAATAAAAGACTTATAATAATAATAAGGCTTGTGGATACTGTGGATAAGTCCGACGGACTTCGGCAGCCATTCGATTCGAACCTGTGGATAACTTGAAAAGTTGCTTGTGCATAACGCGTGGTTATCTCGTTAAAATGGTTAATGTGTGCTTTAGATGATCAATCGTACGTTTAATTTCCGGGTCTGTCGAGAGAAGCTTGTCAATTTTTTCGCAGGCGTGAAGTACAGTGGTGTGATCCCTTCCTCCAAAATCGTGTCCAATTTTAGGAAGAGACAAATCGGTCAATTCTCTTGTGAGATACATTGCGATCTGTCTCGGATTCGCAATGTCTTTTTGTCGAGATCGGCCGCGCAAGTCATCCATTTTGATGTGAAAATGAGTGCAAACAGCTTTTTGGATATCCGTCAATGTCACAGATCGATTTTGTTGGTTTTCTGGTATCAAATCCGAAATTGCCGTTTGGGTAAGCGCTGCATCAATGTCTTTGTTCATCATGCTTGAGTAGGCGATCACTCGAATTAACGCGCCTTCTAATTCGCGTACGTTTGTTTCAATGTGTGAAGCGATAACTTGAATGGCATCATCAGGGATGTCAACACCCTCAGCGCGCGCTTTTCTTCTGAGAATCGCCATGCGCGTCTCTAGATCAGGCGGCTTTACATCGATGATCAAACCACCTGAAAATCGCGAGCGCAAGCGATCTTCTAGATCTGAGATTTCTTTTGGTGCACGGTCACTCGTGATCACGATCTGTTTTTGTTCAGAGTAGAGCGTGTTAAAGGTGTGGAAAAATTCTTCCTGGGTGGAGTCTTTTCCTGAGATAAATTGAATATCATCAATCAAAAGAATGTCTACGTTTCGATAGCGGCGCCGAAACTCGTCAACGTGATTGAATTGGAGTGCGGTCACATACTCTCGAACAAACGTCTCTGTGGTGATATAGGTAATGAGCGCCGTAGGGTTCATTTGCAGGGCTCTTTGCGCTATGGCGTGCATAAGATGTGTCTTTCCCAGACCCACATCGCCATGCAAAAAAAATGGGTTGTATCCTCGTCCTGGTCGTTCGGCTACTGCGATACTCGCGGCATGAGCGAGACGGTTGCGTTCCCCGACAACAAATGTTTCAAAGGTGTAGTGTGGATTAAACGGATTTTTGCTTTCCACAGTGCGAGCGGTCTTGGGTGTCGAATTTTCAGTGAATCGCTTTACGATGAATTGAAGTCGGACAGGTGATCCGTGAAATGCCGATACAATCTGTTCTACACGTGTATCATTCCCGCTTTTGGTCATGTGATCAAGAATGGAGGGAGTAGGCACTGCGACTTGAAGATTGGTCCCGTCAAATGTGTCAACATCGGCTCCGTATAGTGCTGCGTGAACAAAAGGCTCCAGCTTTTTTAGTTCGCTTAGTGTCTTTAGCCACAGCGTTCGTCCTTCATTTGACATCGTAAACACTTCCTCCTGGTACATAACCCATTCGTAAACGGTATTTTGGGGATAGAATGTGGAAAAACTAGTGGTGTTGTACACATGTTCATACATTGTGGATGACTTATCCACAACTGTGGACAAGTCTGTGGATAAGTCGGTTTTATTTCATTTGGGCTCGCCAATCATATCAAAAACATCCTGTTAGAACAAGGCATTCTAGTGATTTTTGAGATTGAAATGCGTGCTTCAATTGGTATGCTTTTTCCTTTGTTGCTGTGAATAAGTAATGATTTACGGGTAAAATTTGAAAGAAGAGCACAACAACTTATCCACATGTGGATAAGTTGTTGTGAATAAGTCGTCTATCCTTGACTTCGCTAGGTTGTCACGGCTATACTTACTGAGTGTTTCTTTGTCCGTAATGGTCGTAATGGAGGTGTAGCCCGTGAAACCGACATATAACCCAAATGTGCGCAAGCGTAAAAAAGTTCATGGTTTCCGTTCGAGAATGTCCACTAAAAACGGAAGACGCGTTCTCTCAGCGCGACGCAGCAAAGGGCGTAAAGTTATCTCAGCGTAGGCCACTTCAGACGGTGGCCTTTTTTTCTAGGACGGGGCGTATCCATGATGATGTCCGTTTTGACTCGAAAGACACTTCGGGGACATCGAATGCGGTCCAATCGAGAGTTTCGATTTGTCTTTACAAGAGGCCGCTCTCAAGCAAATAAGTATTATGTTCTCTATGTAGTGCCAAAACAAAGAAGTGAAATCTCGAAAATTGGTCTTTCAGTCAGTAAAAAAGTTGGAAATGCTGTAATTCGAAATCGTGTAAAGCGGATTCTTCGAGAAATTCTACGAGAGCGTATCTCTCTCTTTTCTGAAGGGTATGATGTTGTGATTATCGCAAGAAAAGATGCAGCAGGTCTTTCGTTTCGAGAGTCAGAAGTGGCGGTCGACATTTTGCTCAAACGGTTAAAATTGATTTAGCGGTTTGAAGGAGGTCTTCTCAGTGAAACGAGTTTTGATTCTCCTCATCAAGGGCTATCGCTTGTTCATTTCATCACAGACACCGCCTTCGTGCCGTTTTGAGCCTACTTGTTCGCAGTATGCGATTGAGGCGATTGAAAAACGGGGCGTTTTTCGGGGAGTTTTTTTGGCGATTCGTCGATTGTTGCGTTGTGGTCCATGGCATCCGGGAGGGTATGATCCGGTTCCATGAAAATGAGGAGGATGGGGTTTTTCGTGCGTAAAGGGTCGATCGTTTTCGGTCTTGGCAGTCTGGTTTGGTTTTTACTGGCGGATCCTGTGTTTGCAGCGACAGCGCATGCAACGGCGTCGCCACCCATTTGGGATCAAGCGATTAACGGATTGAGCGATGTGATCAATTACTTTGGTCGCGCTTTTAACGGGGACTACGGTTTGGCGCTTTTGCTTGTCACGTTTCTTATTCGCATGCTCACGGTTCCTTTGATGTTGCGTAGTTTGAGAAATACTAAGAAAATGCAGTTGCTGCAACCACAACTCACAGAGATCAAGAATAAATACGCCAAAACGGATCCCAAGCGCTATCAGGAAGAAATGATGGGGTTATACAAGTCAGAAGGCGTAAATCCCGTTGCCGGGTGTATGCCGATGCTTTTGCAACTGGTTATCCTGACGATTTTGTATCGGTCTATTTACACAGATCCAGCCTTGATTCACTCAAAGTTCTTGGGGATTCTGGCGCTAGGAAAACCCGATCCGACCTTTATTCTGCCTGTTCTCGCAGCAGTGACGAGTTTCTTTCAGCAGAAGATGTCGATGGTGCAATTGGATCCTTCACAGCGGATGATCATGTATATCTTTCCCGTCATGATCTTCTTTATGTCTCTTAAAGCGTTTGCCGCATTGGCGCTTTATTGGGTGTTCAGCAACATCTTTACAATCGTGCAGATGTACTTCACGCGTGTAAGGCCTTCTAAGTCAGGAGCTTGATGTGTGATGAAACAGTTGACCGTCACGGCAAAAACGGTTGAAGGAGCTATAACACAAGCGCTGCAAGAGTTAAACACGACGCGGGACAAGGTTGACGTTGTGATCTTGCAGGCGCCATCGCGTGGTATTTTAGGTTTTGGTGCGCGGCAGGCAACGGTTCAGGTTACGAAAATTTCTGATCCAATATGGGAGGCAGAACATTTTCTTCGTGAATTGATGCTTGCCATGCATTACGTTGTGACCGTTTCTGTCGAGAAGAAAGGAACGGATGTTTATATGGAAATCAAGGGAGACAATGTCGGGCAATTGATTGGTCGGCACGGTCAAACCCTTGATTCGCTAGAACTTTTAGTGCAAACAGTGGCAAGTAAAAATAATGACCGTTATTTACGTTTTCACCTCGATATTGAGGGGTATCGCCAGCGAAGGGAACAGACACTCATTCAATTGGCCCACCGTATCGCTGACAAGTCGATTGTGTTAAAGAGAGAGTTTGTCCTTGATCCAATGCCTGCACATGAGCGTAAAATTGTTCACTTGACTCTTGAACGTCGCAACGATGTGCGTACGGAGAGCCGCGGCACGGATCCAAAACGAACGGTGGTTGTGATTCCAATAGTGAATACATCGAGCGTGCGGTCAAGAGGCGTTTGAGTGTGTTGTTTTACGATATGATCGATAGCGCCGGGTGACCCGGTGTTTTTGTATTTTAGTGAAGGGAGAAAAGCGTATGGCGCAACAGGATACGATTGCTGCGATTGCGACGGCGCTTGGTGAAGCGAGCATCGCAGTCGTTCGCGTGAGTGGAGAGCACGCATTCACCATTGTCGATCGCATTTTTCAAGGTTCCAATCGCCTGTCGAATGCGCCTTCTCATCGCGTTTATTACGGACATCTTGTGACACTTGAAGAGCGAAAAAGGATTGACGAAGTGCTGCTTTTGACGTTTCGATCACCGAAATCGTATACCACAGAAGATGTCATTGAGATCCAGTGTCACGGTGGCGTTCAGGCTGTACAGTCGATTCTGTTGGAGGTTTTGCGGGCAGGTGCACGTCTTGCTGAGCCGGGAGAATTCACGAAGCGGGCTTTTCTAGGCGGTCGCATTGATCTCTCTCAAGCAGAAGGTGTCATGGAAGCGATCGGCGCAAAGACACCACTGGCACTTCAGGCGGCTCTTTCTCAAGTTGAAGGAGCACTTCATCAACAAGTTGAAGACTTGCGCCGCACCATGATTCAGACGATGGCCCATCTGGAAGTTACGATTGACTACCCAGAGCATGATGAAGAGGATATAACCGTGCAGCGTGTGCGAAATGACGCCCAGATGATCCTTGAGCGTATCAGGTCGCTGCGACTTGAGGCGGAGCGGGGACGCATCCTGCGCGAGGGGATCAAGATTGCCATTGTCGGGAAGCCGAATGTCGGAAAATCGTCTCTGCTCAATCGATTTGCGCGAACCAACAGAGCGATTGTTACCGAGATTCCGGGAACCACGCGAGATGTGATTGAAGAGCGCGTTTCGATCGATGGTATCCCACTCCTGCTTTTTGACACTGCGGGTGTGAGGGAAACAGAGGATGTCGTTGAGCAAATTGGTGTTCAAAAAAGTCGTGAGACGCTTGAAAAAGCAGATTTGACCCTGCTTCTTCTCGACACGAGCCGTCCGCTCGATGAGAATGATGGATTGCTTCTTGAAAGCGTACATCGTGAGCGCTCTTTGTTGATCTTGAATAAGAGAGACCTTCCTTTGGCTGTCGGGGTTGATTGGCAATCCCTTGCGCTTAGTCGTCGCAGTCTTGCGTATTCTACACAGATTGAAGCGGACCAGGGGAAACTGGAAGATGAAATTAAACAGTTAGTGTTTGGCTCAGAGCTTGGCGATCCAACTTTTTTGGCAAATGCGCGCCATCTCTCGCTTCTTGAACGGGCTGAGGTTGCCATCAGGCGTGTACTCGACGATGCGAATTCTGGCGTAACACTTGATCTTGTCGCAGTTGATTTGCATGAAGCGTGGATATTGCTTGGGGAAATGATTGGTGAGACACCGCGGGAAGATTTGCTCGATCAAATTTTTTCCCAGTTTTGTCTTGGCAAGTAGATGAATGCTCAGGAGGAGGGATTAAAATGAGATATCGCGCTGGAACCTATGATGTTATCGTCATTGGCGCTGGTCATGCCGGTTCTGAAGCAGCGCTTGCCTCAGCCCGGATGGGTTGCAAAACGCTGCTGTTGACGATCAATTTGGACACGATTGCTTTTATGCCGTGCAATCCGTCGATTGGCGGACCGGCAAAAGGAATTGTTGTTCGAGAGATCGATGCGCTAGGCGGGCAAATGGGGTATAACACAGATTTGACGTATTTGCAGATGCGTCTTTTGAACACGGGCAAGGGACCTGCCGTACAGGCGTTGCGCGCACAATCCGATAAGGCGTTCTACGGCAGAATGATGAAACAAACCTTGGAGAATGAAACGAATCTTACATTGAAACAAGGAATGGTAGAAGAGATTCTCACTGCCGGCGGCCGCGCGTCGGGGGTGCGCACAAATACGGGAGCGGAGTATGAAGGTCGCGCGATCGTGCTTACAACGGGCACCTATTTGCGAGGGCGCATCATCATTGGCGATGTTTCCTATCAAAGTGGCCCGAATGGACAGTTGCCTGCGATGAAGTTGACGGACAGCTTAATTGACCTTGGTTTTTCTCTGGTGCGATTTAAAACGGGCACACCGCCTCGCGTTAATCGTAATACCATTCGCTTTGATCATCTCTCTGTCCAGCCCGGTGACGAAAATCCGCTTCAATTCTCGTTTCGCGATGATATTGAAAAACGCGATCAGTTGAGTTGCTATCTCACGTACACCAGTGAGGCAACCCACGAGATTATTGGTGAGAATCTGCATCGTGCACCAATGTTTTCAGGTGACATTGAGGGCCGCGGTCCACGCTATTGTCCAAGCATTGAAGACAAGGTCGTGCGCTTTAAAGAGCGCCCTTCCCATCAGGTGTTTTTAGAGCCTGAAGGAAGAGACACGGCGGAGTGGTATGTGCAAGGTATGTCGACGAGTTTGCCGGAAGATGTACAGATTAAAATGTTGCGTAGCATCAAGGGTCTTGAAGAGGTGGAGATGCTGCGTCCAGGCTATGCCATTGAGTATGATGCGATGGTTCCTACGCAACTCGATCTTACGCTTGAAACCAAGGCAGTTCCCGGTCTTTTTACAGCAGGTCAAATCAACGGCACATCAGGGTATGAAGAAGCTGCGGGTCAGGGCTTGATGGCTGGGATCAATGCGGCGCTTTCTGTTCTTGGAAAGGAACCGTTGATCCTGGATCGTTCAGAAGCGTACATCGGTGTCATGATTGATGATCTTGTCACAAAGGGTACGACAGAACCGTATCGTTTGCTTACGTCGAGGGCAGAGTACCGTCTGCTTTTGCGGCACGATAATGCAGATGCGCGATTGATGGAGAAGGGTTACCGCATTGGTCTTTTGCCTTTGCACCGATATGAGCGATTCTTGCGTAAACAGGCGCTTATTGATCTGGAAAAAGATCGTCTCGTCAATACTAAGGTACAGCCAGATGATGCGCGCGTGTTGTTCGCGGGTATGGATGTGGATCAGCCAAAAATGACGCAAAGCATGGCACAACTTTTGCGTCGTCCAGAAGTAAACTATGAAAAAATCCGAAAAATTCGTCCGCCTGAGATGGAACTCTCTGAAGAAGTGACTTCTCAAGTAGAGATTGATTTTAAGTATGAAGGATACGTCAAGCGACAAGAGGCAGAAATTGAGCGCCAGAAAAAGCTTGAGAAAAAAGAGCTCCCTGTGAACATCTCGTACGCATCGATTCGCGGTCTCTCAAATGAGGCAAAGGAGCGTCTTTCGGTTATTCGTCCGCGCAACATTGGGCAAGCCTCGCGCGTAGAAGGGGTTACCCCTGCAGACATCTCTGTTTTGTTGATCTATCTGGAATCTGCGGGTAAACAAGAGGTGGCTCATGGCTGATGCGGATGGTGCGTGGAACAGATTGCGGCAGTTTGCAGGATCGCTTGGTTTTGACATCAGCGCAGAGAAGTTAGATTTGTTTAAGACTTACTATGACATGCTCATAGAAAGAAATCAGTCCGTCAATCTAACGGCAATTGTATCGCTCGATGATGTAATACGAAAACATTTTATCGACAGTCTGTTTCTGGCGCACGCGTTAAAAGAGAAAGGCACAGCGCGTATTCTCGATCTCGGTTCAGGGGCAGGTTTTCCTGGTCTCGTACTGGGGATTGTCTTTACAGACGTTGAGGTTGTGCTTTGCGATGCACTCGGTAAAAGGGTCCGATTTTTGCTGGATGTTCGCAGTGCTTTAGGATTAACGAACGTTCAAGCGCTTCACGCGCGGGCGGAAGAACTTGCGAGGATGGAGGCGTATCGCGATTCGTTTGACATTGTCACGGCGCGCGCATTGGCGCCGCTTCACGCGGTGGTGGAGTGGGGAATGCCTTTTCTTAAACCGTATGGTGCGTTGATTGCCATGAAAGGGCCTGGTGTTGTCGATGAGTTGGGGGGGGCGGCGAATGCACTTCGCATGTTAAAAGGGAGGCATGTGGGAATCACTGAGTATGAACTGCCTGACGATGCAGGGAGTCGCACACTTGTTGAGATGCAAAAACTTGCTCCAACGCCTAAATACTTCCCGAGAAAACCTGGAGAGGCATTGCGTTCACCGCTTGCGGATACGTCGAAATTTCGTTGATTGCCACTAGTTTTGTCGAATGCAAATATCACTGGAGGATTTCGCGTTTTAATGCAGAAATTGTGATGGTCATAGGGAAAGATCTCCGCGAGATCGATAGACGAGTGGGGTATGAGACATGATTGATTCTGCAGATCGACGATTTGGTGTTGTAGGACAAATCCCTCGAAAAGAGGCGCAGCTGAGGGAAATACCGGTTCATCAAATCCATGCTAATCGGTATCAACCCCGTTCTGTTTTTGACGACGGAAAAATCGAAGAACTTGCGGCAACCATTCGCACGCATGGTGTCATTCAGCCTATTGTTGTGCGCAGTGTGGGAGATGGCTATGAAATTATTGCGGGAGAGCGCCGATTTCGCGCTGTTCAGCTTTTAGGTCACGCAACCATTCCTGCGCTTGTTCGACAACTCTCTGACTCACAGGCTGCCTCGGCGGCGCTTATTGAGAATCTCCAACGGGAAAACTTAACCGCGATTGAAGAAGCGCGTGCATACCAGCAACTGATTGAGATTCATCATTTAACGCAGGAAAGTCTTGCTCAAAGGCTTGGTAGAGGACAGTCCACCGTGGCCAATAAGTTGCGTCTTTTACATCTTCATAAGGACGTACAGCAGAAGTTGATGGAACGAAAGATTTCTGAGCGGCATGGCAGAGCGCTCTTGTCACTGAATGAGGATATGCAGGTTGCGGTTTTAAAGGAGATTCTTGAGAAAGACCTGAATGTTAAACAAACAGAGACACGTGTCAAGGTTCTCCTTGAAAATCAACAAAAAAGCAAGAGGATAAAAAAGCTCTCTGTTTCAAAGGATGTTCGACTGGCGTTAAACACGATTCGCCAATCGTTGCAGTTGATCAAGAATATGGGCATGGGACTTGATGCGGTTGAGGAAGAGCAGGATGACTATTACCAATTTACCATTCGCGTTCCAAAACGAAGTGATTAAAAAAATTTCCATCTTCTGTATTCGATTTGAATTTAATGGATGACACGCCCTGATTTGTGCTGTGGAATCAGGGCGTTTTTTTAGCTTCATTAATTCTTTCATCGACTTTCTTGCTAGACGTGCATCCCTTAGGTCTTGTACAATAGGTTGGCGAACATGAGCGATGATCTAATGTATTTCACGCACAATGAGATAGATTCTATAATTTATTGAAATGGGTTGTTTTCATGGGCTCTTTTTTTGTTTATCGGGGGTATGGATTATGGCGAGAGTGATGGCGATCGCCAACCAAAAGGGTGGCGTAGGAAAGACCACGACAAGTGTCAATTTAGGTGCGAGTCTCGCGGCTCTTGGCAAGCGTGTATTACTGATTGATATCGATCCGCAGGGAAATACGACATCAGGTGTGGGAATCAATAAAGGCGATGTATCGAATTGCATCTATGACGTCATCATGAATGAGGTTGAGCCTCGCGAGTCGATTGTGACGACGGATCAGGATAATTTATGGATTATCCCTGCGACGATACAATTGGCTGGCGCAGAAATCGAGTTGGGTCCGACGATTGCGCGTGAGGCTCGTCTGCGTCGCGCGATTGCAGATGTTCGATCAGAATATGACTATATCCTCATCGACTGTCCTCCATCGCTTGGACTTCTTACAATCAATGCATTGACTGCATCAGATTCCGTTGTGATTCCAGTTCAATGTGAGTATTATGCGCTTGAAGGGCTAACTCAATTGTTAAGTACCATTCGGTATGTTCAGAAATACTTTAATAAGTCGCTTGAAATCCAAGGTGTTGTCCTGACAATGCTTGATGCGAGAACAAACTTGGGTATTCAGGTGATTGAGGATGTGAAAAAGTATTTTCGAGAGAAGGTATATCAAACGATCATTCCTCGCAATGTTAGGTTGAGCGAAGCGCCAAGTCACGGCAAATCGATTCTTCAGTATGATGCAAAATCAAGAGGTGCAGAGGTGTATCTTGATCTTGCGAAGGAAGTGATAGGGCTATGAAGGCTAAGGGTGGGCTTGGAAAGGGACTTGAAGCTTTAATTCCGCAAATAACGGAAAATGAAGGCGATGTAGTCATTCAAACGGTTCGAGTTTCCGAACTTTCTCCCAACCCTTATCAACCGAGGCGTGAGTTTGACTCTGACCGTTTGCAGGAACTCGTCGAATCAATTCGCGAGCACGGCGTCTTGCAACCGATTGTTGTGAGAAAAAGAGCGGTTGGATTTGGCTACGAAATCATCGCTGGTGAGCGAAGATTTCGTGCGGCACAACAGGTTGGCCTTCATGAATTGCCCGCGGTGGTTCGTAACTTTAGTGATCGTGATGCGATGGAGATTGCCCTCATTGAAAACTTGCAGCGCGAGGACTTAAATGCTATTGAGATTGCTGAAGCATATGTCCGGATTATGGAACATTTTTCTTTGACACAAGAAGAAATGGCTGTACGTGTCGGTCAAAGTCGTTCGCATGTTGCGAATTTGATTCGGTTGCTCAGTCTTCCTGCGTCGCTTCAAGAAAGTGTTTCACGTGGAACGCTCTCGATGGGTCACGCACGGGCCTTGCTGGGAGTTGACCAGGCTGAGCTGCAAATTCAGTTGGCGAAACGAATTGAGTCTGAAGGACTAAGCGTTCGCGATGTGGAGCAAATTGTGCAAGAGAATCGCAATGTTCCACGTGAAACAAATAAAACTGATAAGAGAAAAGAAGAGAGAGAGAAACGTCCCGCAGTGCTTCAGGAGTATGAATCGCTATTCCGTGATTGCTTGGGAACGGCTGTGCGCATTCAACAAGGAAAACGGAAGGGTAAAATTGAAATTGAGTACTATACGATGGATGATTTAGAGCGAATCTTGGCGATTGTTCACGCAGAACACCGATGATTCGAAATGTCCCTGGTAAGTAATCATGCTGTCTGCCAGGCAATTGGGGATGGATAAAATGACAATCTATCTTGATAACGCCGCATCCAGTTGGCCAAAACCTCCTGAAGTTTATGATGCGGTGAAAAATTGGATGCAAAAAAATGGAGCCAATCCGGGACGCGGAAGCCACGCGATGGGAAGAGAAGCCCACCAATTGCTCTATACGGTGCGGTCAGAACTTGCCCATCTTTTTCATGTTGAAGACCCATCAAGAATCGCATTGCTTCAAAATATCACGGAAGCACTCAATGTTGCGCTGTTCGGGTTTTTGGAGCCGAACGATCACGTTGTTTCAAATGATTTGGAACACAACAGTATTCGAAGGCCTCTCGAGAGACTCAAGTCACAGGGAGTAAACGTGAATCGTGTGCAACTTCAAAATGGAAATGAACTGGAGTCATTGGCTGAACGCTGCAATGAGAGAACAAAATTATTGGTTTTGACACACGGAAGCAATGTGACAGGAGAAATCATCCCTTTGCAGAGGGTTGTTAAACAGATAAAGCATATCTACCCCAATCTCCACGTTTTGGTGGATGCTGCACAGACAGTAGGGTATGAAGAGATTGACGTTACACAATCAGGCGTTGATCTTTTTGCGTTTACAGGACATAAAGGCCTCTTTGGACCGCAGGGAACGGGAGGGCTCTATGTAGCGCCTGGCATACGCCTGGAACCTCTTTTGCTCGGTGGAACAGGAAGGAATTCAGAGTCTGTCGATGCACCATTAAATATGCCCGAGCGATTGGAGAGTGGGACGAGAAATACGCCTGGTTTTGCCGGTTTATTAGAAGGAATACGTTATCTGCGCGGTGTGGGAATCTCGACGGTTCAACAGCATGACTTTGCTCTCATACAAAGAGTGTTTGAAGGACTTTGTGGATTAAAAGGTGTGACTGTGCTTGGTCCACCGCTCGGTTCATACCGCCTGCCACTTCTCAGTTTTACAGTTAAAGGATATCAATCCAATGAAGTTGTAGTCATTCTTGACCAACACTATCGTATTGCGGTTCGGGGAGGACTCCATTGTGCACCGGATGTTCATCAGCAATACGGCACAAAGGATACGGGCGCCATTCGTGTGAGCGTGAGTTGGTTTACAACAGTAGAAGAAGTCGATTTATTCATTGCGGCAATGAAAGATATTGTTGAAGCGATCGTGTGAGAATCGGTTAATGGGTAAATGATTGAGGAGGTTCTTTTGTGTTTTTGGCGGGACCAATCGTCAATACGATTGCGATCATGGTTGGGTCATTCATTGGTCTGGTCTTTCATCGTATCCCTGAGCGGTTAAAAGTAACCGTAATGCAGGGAATGGGCATATTTGTTGCAGTTTTAGGGATTTCCATGGCCTTACAGGCGCCCAATGATACGTTGTACGTGATCCTCTCGCTCGTGGTAGGCGGGGTTGTCGGTTCACTCATGGATCTAGAGGGTAAATTGGAAACCTTCGGATCGTGGCTGGAAACAAAGCTTGGTCGCTCAGGCGGGAAGCTTTCTCAGGCATTTGTGTTTGCAAGCTTGGTGTACGGTGTGGGGTCCATGGCAATTTTAGGATCTATACAAAGTGGTGTAAGTGGCAAGAATACGATACTCTATCTAAAAAGCGCTCTCGATGGGTTTTCATCCGTCATATTCACCTCGACAATGGGCATAGGGATAGGACTATCTGCTTTTCCCATCCTGCTTTATGAAGGTGGTCTGGCTGCGATTGCTCACTATTTTGGGGCAGATCTTAGAAACGCTGTGATCATTTCAGATGTGACGGCAGTCGGTGGTATACTTATCGTGGGCATAGGACTGAATGTCCTTGAGATTGTTAAAATCCGAGTAGGTAATCTGCTCCCGAGTATGCTTGTTGTAGCACTATTGCGATACGCCGGACTGCATTACAGTTCTCTACTCTTGTTTCTCCATCTTTAATGTACAGGAGCGTTCATCGTGCTTTCATTTATGACAACGATTTATCGACCGGGGATTCTCATTTCTGTCGCGGCGGGAAGTCTTGCATTCAGTCTGATTACGCTGTTGATTGCGCTCATTTCATCAGGAAGCGTTCGTCGACTTAAACGACGCTATCGCCAGTTGGTGAGAAATCAAGAGGGTGTAGATCTTGAAGACCTCATGAAGACGATTCATCAAGAGAATGAGGCGCTACAGAATCAGGTGCGCATGTTGGCAAGACAGGTTGAATCGCATGAAATGAGACTTAAATCAAAGGTTTCGAGTGTTCAGCTCTTTCGCTACAACGCATTTCGTGAGCCAGGAAATGATCTGAGTTTTTCACTGTCACTCATCGATGAAGAAGGGCGCGGTGCAGTGCTTAGCAGTATCTACGGCAGAGAAGATTCACGTGTGTACGCGAAACCTCTGGAAGAGGGAGCTTCAACGTACACACTGACTGATGAAGAGCGTGAAGTGATCGCTCGCACGATGAAACAATCTGCCGAGGCTGGATCAGGCATTCCTAAACATTTGATGCCAAAGTCGACTGGTTAATGTGGGTGATGTGTCCTCCGCTTGAACCAATTCACTGTTGACGTGATTGGCGATGCTTTGCTCAATGGAATCTGCAATGACTTTGGCCATGGAGATTACCAACTGTAGTCGCGTGTTTTGAAGAACAAAGTATTCCATAAAACCACCAACATTAACAATTCCCGTGATGTGGACATCTCCCACTTCCGGGAGTTTTTTATTTACACCAGCGCCTGGTTTGAGTGGACCTTGTGCAAACTGAATTTTTCCGACGCTGCTACTCTGGCCAAGACATGCGTCCACAGCGATGATGTAGGGATGAACGAATGAACGTTCGATATGTTGGATGGTTTCTTTGAGATTTACAGCGTGAACAGGCGATTCAAGCGTCCCAAAGACGTAGCAATCGTGATTTTGTTCGAGCAAACGAGTGCCAACAAATGGGCCAAGAGCATCCCCGGTTGAACGATCTGTTCCAATGCACAGAATGATCAGTGGTCGACGAGGATCCCTTTTTACAAGGTGATGGTTCAGCGCATTTGAAAGGACTGATTTGGCTTGAATGTCAGTGTAGTCAATCTGAATGGGATTGCCGGCAGTATTTTTTATGAACAGTTCCATCACGTCCCAATGAGAACTTACTAGTACAGTATGTGACGAGAAAGAGTCAGATTATACTTCCTGTCAGCATACAATTTAGGGATGGACAAGAATGGGTGACAAAGCAAAGAGGGTTGAAAATGATTATTGATCTTATGGGAGTTCTGATTCTCGCATGGGCAACACTGATCGGGTATGGCATAGGAGGATATCGTATACTGCTATGGTTGTCTGTATTTGTAGGCACCATCAGTGCCGTGGAGTGGGCAACACCGTGGCTTCAGCTGTTTCGTCAGGATTACTCATATCAACAAGTGATCCTCCGCTACTTACGAAATTTGCTTGCTCCTGATCGGCCAGCTTCTGCAGGGAAGTTTGGGATTTTGGCTGTATTCAGCCAAAAAAATCACACGCTTATTTCATTGTATCGACAGAGCTATGCAATCATGTATGCTATTTCTGTCGCCTTTGGACTCTTTATGGCAATCCGCATTTTCTCAAATGTATGGCCAGACCAACTCGCGCGTAAAGGCCAGCAGAGCATTGGCGGCTGGCTTGGCCTATTTGTCGGACTTTATATGGTTTTGGAGATGGTGCACAGCTTTATAATTTTAAGCTATTGGAGTCATGCAAGTGGCTTAACTTCACTCTTGCGGTCATCTTTGCTCATTCATCTGTGGACGCTCATCTATAGAAATGGTATGCTTAGCTGATAAATTTCAGATAAATGATGAAGGACATCATTGTCTAGGCAAGATTATGTGACGATGCGCAGGTGGAGTTACTCCATGATTGAGAAGGAATTTCATCTCGGTGATTATGTTGTTATGAAAAAACCTCATCCCTGCGGGACAAATGAGTGGGAAATTATCCGCATGGGCATGGATATCCGCATTAAATGTAGAAATTGCGGAAGAAGTGTTCTTATGCAGCGCAGGGATTTTGAAAAGATGCTAAAAAAAGTGGTCCAATCAAAGGATGCAGCTCAATGAATTGGGTAAAGACTGCCTGTCCATTAGACTGTTATGACACATGCGGCATGCTTGCCAGAATCGATGGCGGAAAAATTGTCGAGGTAAAGGGCGATCCGGATCACCCGATCACTAAAGGACGACTTTGTGTTCGCGGGCATAATTTGACTAAGCGACATGGGCATCCGAATCGTCTAAAGACGCCGCTCAAGCGTACAGGCAATGGTTGGGAAGCAATTTCCTGGGAAAGGGCATATCAAGAGATTGCTGAACGCATGAGACGAGCGATTGATGTACATGGGCCACAATCTATCATGCACTCGTATGACTATGGATCGAGTGGTCTCACGAAATCGCTGATCGATCGTTTTTTCTACGCTCTTGACGGCTTTACGGAAACGGTGGGGAGTTTGTGCTGGGAGGCGGGACTCGCGGCGCAAACACTGGACTTTGGTGAAGCGCGGAGTCACTCGCCTGAGGATATGGCGATGCATAGTAAACACATTGTGCTGTGGGGTCGCAACGCGGGGGTGACCAACCAGCATCTCATTCCATTTCTTGCTCAGGCAAAGGCAAGGGGAGCCACACTTGCAATTGTCAATCCACTTCCGACACCCTTAGATCGAATGGCGGATTGCATAGTCCGGCCAAAGCCAGGGTCGGATGGGGCATTGGCGCTAGGATTGTGCCGCCAACTTGTAGTGGATGAAAGGTATGATCAGGAATTTGTTCGCATGCATGTACAGGGGTTCCCATCGTTTCGAGCTTTGCTTGAGACATATGATCAGGCGCACGTGACAAAAGTGTGCGGCATTTCACCCGAAGCATTCACTGCGTTGGCAAATCTTTACGCAAAAAAGCCAACAGCCACACTGCTTGGCATCGGATTGCAGCGATACCGCAATGGAGGACATACGATCCGAGCAATCGACGCGCTCTGTGCGATCACGGGTCAAATTGGAGTGCCCGGTGGAGGTGCAAACTACGCCAACCGAGAAGTGGCACGCTTTGTAAACTGGGATTACCTCTCTGGGAAGCGGGAAGTACAGAGGCGCGTGATGTCGCGGACCACTCAGGCGGAAGAAATTTTGCGTGCGAATCCGAAAGTGGATGTTTTGGTTGTGTCGAGAACCAACTTGTTGCGGCAGGTGCCAAACACACATGCCATGCGTCAAGCCATCGCTCACATCGGAACAAAAGTTGTCATTGACATGTTCATGACGGAAACGGCACTTGTCGCTGATTATGTCTTGCCGACAACAAGCATCTTTGAAGAAGAAGACGCGATGGTAACCACCATGTGGAATCCCTATGCAACATATGCCAACCCAGTCGTCGTGCCACCAGAGGGCGTCAAGCCTGATTGGAAAATCTTCTATGAACTGGCGGATGCGATGAATCTTAATGTGGAGAAAGTGGATCCGCAAACGGCGATTCAAATGGCGATGGGACTGACGGATGAGGAACTTAGAGTATGGCAAAGTACGGGGCATCGCAAGTTTCCAATTGCGTCTGTAGCGTACGGAGATTATTCTTTTTTAACCAACTCTGGAAAAATTGAGCTCATTAGCGATGAAGTGGACGTGTTTCAGACAGCTTCTGACGACGAATTGCACGCAGAGTATCCGTATCGACTCTTGACGATTCATCCGGCCTATCGACAAAACTCCCAGATCGAAGGGGCGAATTCACAAGGGGAAATCCCCTTGCTTTATGTCTCTGATGCCGTGATGATACGAGAGCAGCTACAGCAACAGGAGATGGTTATGGTTCAAACGTCTGTTGGGCATATTGAGGCTTATGTGAAATCTGTACCGTCCGCTTCGCGTGACGACGTTCTTTGGCTGGAAGTAGGACTGCGAGGCATCAATGAGATTACGCCCTCACACAAGGCGGATCTTGGAGACAGCAGCGCACAGTACGACCTGTGGTGCAGAATTCAAAAACCCCGTCACTCGATCGATGTGAGGCATTCAGATTAGCTGGCAAAGCGGTCGCAATCGTTTGTCGGTGCGTGTGAGACCAATGCCAATGCACCCTTAGCTCTGCGAAGACGTTCGCGCCATCTTCTTAACCGTCTTCTCATCGACGTTCACTCCTTTCATTTGAGTGCTCATTGGAATGTGTTTTATTTGTTGGAATGTGTTTTGCTTGAAGGTATCTTTTGCTGAATCGGGCGGAAATATCCTCTTCGTATATAATAATATACAAAGTTTTATGGCGGATAGCCCACATTGAATCTAAAATATGGAGTGACAAAGCATGTCGCTAAAAGCGGGCATTGTAGGCTTGCCAAACGTAGGAAAATCGACGCTGTTTAATGCGATTACAAAAGCGGGCGCAGAGGCGGCTAACTACCCCTTTTGTACAATCGACCCCAACGTTGGTGTAGTTGAAGTGCCAGATGAACGTCTTGCGTTGCTGGCCAACGTCGTGCATCCAGAGAAAATTGTGCCGACAACGTTTGAATTTGTCGATATTGCGGGTTTGGTCGCAGGCGCAAGCAAAGGGGAGGGATTGGGCAACAAATTCCTCGCGCACATTCGCGAGGTGGATGCCATCGTTCACGTGGTGCGTTGCTTTGCTGATGATCAGGTTACGCATGTTTCGGGGCGAATCGATCCTCAGGCAGATATTGAGACCATTGAACTTGAGTTGATTTTTGCTGACATGGACACCGTGGCTAGACGGCTGGACCGACTAAGGAAACAGAGTAAGAGCGGGGATACCAAGGTCAAGGAAGAGGTTTCTTTCTTCGAGACCGTTGCCGCACATCTCGAAGAAGGTCTCCCGCTTCGCAGACTTGAGTTTTCGGACGAGCAGCTGTTTTGGCTTCGCGATCTGCACCTGCTTTCCCAAAAACCGGTCATCTACGCTGCGAATGTCACTGAAAGTGAAGTTGCAATGGAAAGCTTGCCGGAGGTTGATCGGGTTAGGGACATAGCGGCAAAAGACCAGGCGCAAGTCGTTGTGATCAGCGCAAAGATTGAGTCGGAATTGGCAGAACTGGATGCAGAGGAACAGCGAGTGTTTTTAGAAGAGTTAGGTCTAAAGGAATCAGGGCTTGACCGCTTGATCCGTTCTTCTTATGAACTGCTCGGGCTTATTACTTACTTTACAGCTGGTGTGCAGGAAGTGCGCGCGTGGACAATTAGGAAAGGAACGCGCGCACCTCAAGCTGCAGGGGTTATTCACACGGATTTTGAAAAAGGGTTTATTCGGGCGGAAGTGGTATCGTGCCAAGATCTCGTTAAGGCAGGTTCATATGTGAATGCCCGTGAACAGGGGAAGCTTCGTCTCGAAGGAAAAGAATACACAGTGACAGATGGAGATGTGATGCATTTTCGCTTCAATGTCTAGAGCGAGTGGTTGAATGTAATGATGTTATGACTGGCGCATTGCGCTGGAATGTTGTATGATCGTATGATGTGAGTGCCTAAAAGGCATTTGAAGGCAGATTCTTGCCGACCTTGCTCCTTCGGGGGCCACAGTCCATAAGGAGGTGAACATGCATGCGCAAGTATGAAACCTTGTACGTGCTCCGTCCAGACCTCGAGCCAGAAAAAACGCAAGAACTTGTTGAACGCTTTAAAGGAGTCGTTACCACGAATGGTGGCGAAACGCTTGAAGTGAACGAATGGGGAAAGCGTCGTTTGGCTTACGAGATCGAGGAGTATCGTGAAGGATACTACGTTCTGATGCAGTACAATGCTGACACAGATTTTACATCCGAACTCGAACGCCTCATGCGGATCAGCGAAGACGTATTGCGATATCTAACGTTGCGTGTCGAGGAGTAACTGGGAGGCCATACGATGCTCAACCGGATTATTCTCATAGGTAGACTCACGCAAGACCCTGAACTTCGCTATACAGCGACAGGAACTGCCGTCGCGTCATTCTCGCTTGCCGTTGACCGTCAGCGGGCAAACCAAGCTGGGGAACGTGAAGCAGATTTTATTAATATTGTCGTCTGGCAAAAGCTTGGCGAACTTTGTGCGCAATATTTGCGCAAAGGTCGAATGGCTGCGGTTGAAGGACGTTTACAAATTCGTCAATATGAAAACCGTGAGGGACAGAAAGTGCGCGTGGCCGAAGTCATCGCTGATAACGTTCGTTTCTTGGATCGTGGCGATGCATCGCCTGCTACTTCAACTGGAACTCAGACACGGAGTGAAGGATCACGCTCGATGAGTGAGTCGCGCTATCAGGATGATCCGTTTGCGGATGATGGACACTCGATTGATATCGTGGATGATGATCTACCGTTCTAGATCGCGTGTAGTGCCCAAGTGTACTTTTGAGGATGGAGGTGAGCAGCATGGCACGTAAGGGTCGTGGTGGAAAGCGTAAACGCGTTTGCCAATTTTGCGTCGATAAGATTGCCGTCGTGGATTATAAAGAGTCTCCAAGACTCGCGAAATATCTCACAGAGCGGGGTAAAATTCTTCCGCGTCGCATCTCGGGAAACTGCGCTGGACACCAGCGTCAAGTTACGGTTGCGATTAAGCGAGCTCGTCAGGTCGCGTTGTTGCCTTATACAACGGAATAAAAACGAGAGTGTCGCATAGTTGGCAAACAAGGGTGGGAGGCGTTTTAAGACGTCTACCGCCCTTGTTTGTGTTATGCTTCACACGGTGTGAGTGGCAGTTCCATGATGAAGTGGGTGCCATTTTCGTCACGGCATGCAGTCAGAGTCCCAGCGTGCAGGTTGACGATGTTTTTTGAGAGGGAGAGTCCAAGGCCAGATCCAGTTTTCTTTGTGGTGAAGAATGGATCGAACATATGGGAAAATGAAAGGTCTGAGATGCCTTCACCGTGATCGATGATCTCAACTCGATAGACATTTTCGCACTGCATTCCGCGCACCTCGATGGGTTGCCCTAAAGGGCTTGCATCTCGCGCATTTTGAAGAAGATGAAGAATCACCTGCTTTAAATCTTCCGGGTTGCCTTGCACATAGGATGTGTCAAGTGAATCACATACCACATCTATCGCCGGTTTGGATGATTCTGCTCGACTTGAACAGAGTGCGTCTAGAATGAGACTGCGCATATTAATGACAACGAAATCACTGTGTACTGGGGATCGCGCATAGGTCATGTACTCGGTGATGAGGGTATTAACGCGATCCAATTCCTCAATCATGATCTTGTAAAGATCGCGATTGCCGTTTGTGGCAGGGTGTCGCTTCTGTTGGATCTGGAGAAACCCGCGCACAGTTGTTAGTGGATTGCGTATTTCGTGCGCCGCCGTTGCTGCCATTTCTGCAACATGCAATCGTTTCTCGTTTTGCAAGGTGTGGCGTTCCCACAAGGTGCGCGCCGTTACATCTTCAAAATAAATATTATAGCCGAGATGCTGATCTGTCCTGTGATCAGATACACGCGTAAGGTGAACCAGCAAGATTTGTGCGTTTTTAGTTTGCGGATGGATAAATTCAAGTTCGATGTTTCGGATCACTCGCTCGCGGATGGAACCTTCCGCTGACTCTTCAAATTCATCTAGAGCAATCTTTAGGACGCTACAGAGGTCGCAAACTGTATTGCCAAGGATCTGTTGTTTTTCCAATCCCAGCATCAAAGAGCATGCATCATTGCAAAGCTGAATTACATTTTTTTTATCTACAAAAAGCATACCAAAAGGTGCGTCATGAATCATTCGCATCTCATCTGAGCAAACCACCGTAGGGCGCAGGAATGTACGCAGTAGAACGATTCCTTCAAGTGCGCCAATGATGGAAAGAGAAGTGATGGCGAGTTGATGAAAGCCTTTTATGACGACAAGGACTGCGCCAAGGATCAAAAGGATCGATAGTGCAGATGCGCGTCGTGAAAAGCGTTCTGGACGCATGCAAAACAACACCCTTTACCATTTTATACAAGTCTAATCGCAGGAGATAGGAATTACAATTCAGGGAATCTTTCATTTATGAGATTTCATGAAACGTGGTGGAGGAAACGCGACACACCATGTAAAATAGATGGATAACCAAATCGAAAAGATCTGTGGTGATGTATCTGAATGATGCCAATCGGCGTGCGGTTATTGCGAGCACCTTGTTTTTTTTGTTGTTAGGAATCGCCGTTTTTACAGGGCTTTCAAGTTTAGCCTTGCTTGTGATTCCTGCGCCAATAATCTACCTCATGGAAGCGGGGTACACAAAGAGGGCTATAGGAGCTCTCGCTACTGCGTTTCTTTTCTCCTTTTTGACTGCTGGTTGGTTGAGCATGTTGCTGCTTTGTCTCGCTGTGGGGGGCCTAGCGTATCTTTTGACACAAGGATTGCGCAAACAAACGATTGCCTCAGCCATTATTCAATCTTCGCTGCTCATGGTGGCATTCTTTTTAAGCGGTTTTGTGTTGGCGTCATTATCCGGCAATTCTTTTTTAGGTGCGCTGAAACAGCAACTTCAAACTTCTATTCAGGCCAACCCACAGATGGCACAAGTTGCGAATCTCTCCGCGAGTGACTTGCTTGTGCAGTTGATGGCTGAAGTTCAACTGTTGCTGCCAAGCCTTATGGTTATGTTTGCCGTGAGCATTCCGATGGTGAGCTTAATTATTGTTCGCGCAGTCCATCGCCGTGAGGGGAGAACGGTTCAACCTTTTTTTCGATCAATTCGATTTCCGCGATCGATTCTCCCGATCTTTGTCGTCTCATTTCTTCTTGTCGCACTGGGGCTTGGCGCAAAGCAAACCGTTTATTGGCAATTGGTCAATAATGTATGGATGATCAGCGCGTTCTTGCTTGTGATTCAAGCGATATCCTTGGTGTGGTGGATGCTCTCTCGACGTAAGATCGGTGTTTTTGCAACCTTTCTTTTGCTACTTCTGCTCATGATTCCGGTGGTGTTGGATGCAGTTATTTTTCTGGGGGCGATCGACCAAATCACTTCTGTACGCAAGTGGATGCAAAGGTTTACAAAATCCTGATCAATGAAAAGGGGATCAACAAATGAAGGTTGTCTTTTTGCAGGATGTTCCGAAACAGGGATTAAAGGGAGAAGTAAAAAAACGTTTCAGAGGGTTTTGCCAGGAACTTTTTATTTCCAAGAAACCTAGCAAAAGTTGTAACCCCAGAGGTGTTAAAAGAACTTGAACAGCAGCGTCTGGCGGATCAAAGAAGAGAGGAACAGGCAGTTGCCGCAGCCCGTGATCTCGCTAAAAAAATAGCGGAACATACCGTGACGCTTCATGTGAAGACTGGAGAGGGTGGAAAAACCTTCGGGGCAATCACTTCCAAACAGATCGCCGATGCGCTTCATGAAGCAGGATTTGACATCGACAAGAAAAAAATTGTGTTGCATGATGCTATACGACACGTTGGTGAATCAGAAGTGCCTGTGCGTCTTCATCACGATGTGACAGCAAAGGTAAAAGTGGTTGTCCATCCTACAAAGTGAGGCTAGTTGTCGCATGCAACAAAAACGATCTCACAAAGACTCTGTAATCGTTGAACAAGCAGCGCATGAATCTATGGCGTTGCGTGATCGTTTGAATTCTTTATTGATCTTTGCTGAACGTCTCTATGGCAAAGAGGCGTGGGATGCTTTGATCCGTCACTATCAGTTGGAGGAAAAGATGCGCTCAACACATCTTGAGCAAAGGGTGAGCGCATTCTACCAACTTTTTTTTCAGAAGGATCCCTCTTTGCGAGGCAGCCAGCGCGATTTTGCGGTGCTACCTGCGATGCTGGGGGCGATTGAGGAAAAGCTGGTGGAGCAGGCCGCGAGAAAAAAACTGGACGAGCAGTTGGATGAGAAAGTCGCCAGTGAGCTTGAGAGAAGGCACCTCGAGTACCTTGAACAGATACGCAAGGAAATCCTTCTAAAAAACAAGAGTGCAGAGAGTCCACACAGTTTGCGCATGTATGGACGGCTTGAGAAAATGGCGCGGCAGTCGATGGGCCATTCGCTTTTTAGTGCGATGCGGCCTAGCCGGTTGGAGCAGATCGTAGGTCAACGCGACGCGATTCGCTCGCTGCTCGCAAAAATGTGCTCACCGTGGCCGCAACACGTCTTGCTGTACGGACCGCCGGGGGTAGGGAAAACGACCGTCGCGCGCCTTGTTATGCGAGAGGCTGCAAATTATCGTCGCAGTCGATTTTATGAAGACAGTCCGTTTGTGGAGCTTGACGCCACATCGCTACGCGGTAACCAGCGCGACGCGACAGATCCGCTTCTAGGGTTTGTCCAGGATCCGATTTATCAGGGTACACGACATGATTTTGCGGGAAGTGGCGTGCCAGAGCCGAAGCTTGGCGCTGTCAGTGAAGCGCACGGCGGTGTCCTATTCATTGATGAGATCGGTGAGATGGAACCGCATACTCAGTTGAAGCTATTAAAAGTATTGGAAGATAAAAAGGTATCTTTTCAATCCGCGTACTATGATGCAGCAGATTCGGCGGTTCCACTTTATATAAAAAGGCTTTTTGAAGAGGGAGCCCCGGCAGATTTTATTTTGATTGGCGCCACGACGCGCCAGCCTGAGGAAATCAATCCTGCGCTGCGCTCGCGCTGTGCAGAGATCTTTTTTGACGCATTGACCACAGAAGATCTTGCGCTCATTGTGAAACAGAGCGCAGAGCAACTTGGAACCACGCTTGAACCAGATGCCGCGACAAAAATTAGCCAGAGTGCTCCGAATGGCAGGAAAGCGGTGGGGTTACTCGGTGACGCGTATGCGCTCGCTTCTTTACGGACAGGGGCGGATAGCCCTGAGATTGCGCTTAGTGACGTCCAGAGTGTACTGCGTGTCAACCGAATGGCGTCAGAAGGTCAAGTTCCCTTGCTGTCTTCGAGTGAGATTGGCCGCGTTTTTGCGCTTGGCGTCCATCAGTACGTCGGTCGCTTGATTGAGATTGAAGCGGCTGTGTTTCCGGCACGCGAACCGCACCGAGGAGAGGCTCGCGTCAATGATCGGGCCGGTCTCATGACAAAAGATGCGCTACAAAATGCGCTGACGAATGTGCGGCGCGTATTTGGTGAAGCGGCGGCGCATTACGATCTTCACGTAAACGTGGTGGGCGGTGGCATTGTGGATGGCCCATCGGCTGGACTCGCCTTTTTTGTCGTTCTAATGAGTGTTTTGACGGATACAGCGATCCCGCAAGATGTCGCGTTTACAGGGGAGCTTTCAATTCGTGGAGAGATCAAGGCGGTAGGCGGCGTACCGGAAAAGTTAAATGGGGCGCGTCACGCCGGGGTGCGAACACTCTATATACCGTCGGAGAATCGATTGGAGATCGCCAAAGATTTGTCTGAAAATGTTCGATTTGTGAGCCATGTGCGAGATATTCTAACGGAGTTTTTCCCGAAGGTTGCTAAATAAATGCGATAATTCTTATCATGTAAGATTAAAAGGCCGGTGGATCCATGGAACTTGAAGCGGTTGCAGAACGCATTCCACCTCAGAGTGTTGAGGCAGAGCAGGCTGTTTTGGGTGCACTCCTGATTGCTCCGGACATTCTCTCTTCGCTTGCGGAAAGATTGCGCCCAGAGGACTTTTATCGCGGCTCGCATCAAATTCTGTTTGGCATCGCGCTTGAGATTGCCGAAAAAGGTGATCCTGTTGATTTGGTGACGCTGACGTCGCGATTGCAAGAGGTTGGAAAACTTGAGGAATCCGGTGGTCTCGACTACTTGCTTGCTCTCGCGCGGTCGGTTCCTACAGCGGCGAATGCAGAGTATCACGCACAAATTGTCGCAGACCGTGCACTCATGCGTCGCTTGATTCAAGTGTCGACTCAAATTGCTGCTTCAGGTTACGATGGTAGTGAAGACGTAGGCACCCTGCTCGATACGGCGGAACGACGCATCCTCGCGCTCGCATCAGAACGTACGGATCGTGGATTCACGGCCATTCGGGAAGTTCTTGAAAACGCATATGAGCGCATCGAGTTTCTCTATAACAATCGCGGTGGGGTGACGGGGGTACCCTCTGGATACGGCGACTTGGATCGCATGACTTCGGGATTTCAGCCTTCCGATCTCATTATTATCGCGGCACGGCCATCTGTAGGTAAGACAGCTTTTGCGCTTAATATCGCTCAGAATGTGGCGGTGCGAGCAAAAATGCCTGTAGCCATTTTCAGTTTGGAGATGTCCAAAGAGCAATTGGTGCAAAGGATGATCTGTGCAGAAGCGAATATCGACGCGAATGTGTTGCGCACAGGGCAACTCGCTGATGACGACTGGGCAAAATTATCACTTGGGATGAGTTCGCTCTCGGAGTCACCAATTTTTATCGATGACAGCGCAGGAGTCACGCTTGCCGAAATGCGATCGCGTCTGCGCCGATTGAAGGCGGAGTCGGGATTGGGACTCGTCGTGATCGATTATCTTCAACTTATCTCGGGTAAGGGCAGATCGGACAATCGACAGCAAGAAATCTCCGAGATATCAAGGAGTCTCAAGCAACTGGCGCGAGAACTCTCTGTGCCAATGATTGCACTCTCCCAATTGAGTCGCTCTGTTGAACAGCGCCAGGACAAGCGCCCCATGTTATCAGATATTCGGGAGTCAGGAAGCATTGAGCAAGACGCGGACGTTGTTGCGTTTTTATACCGTGACGATTATTACGATCCGGAGTCGGAGAAAAAGAACATTGTCGAAGTCATCATAGGCAAACAGCGTAATGGACCGACAGGAAAAGTGGATCTTGTATTTCTTAAAAACTATAACAAATTTGTGTCGTTGGAGCGTGACGTGCGGTGAATCCAACGATTGAGGATCCTGATTCGCACCTTCGACGTTCCCGGAAGGAAGCACACCCCAAAGAACGTATCACGCCATTGTTTATCCTAAAGTGGCTGTTCAGTCCGCTTCAACCTGCGCCGCGCAATAAGGTACAGAACAAACTTCGCAAATCCTTTGCAACACCGCGTCAAAAAAAGAAGGCAAGCCGCTCTGGGGCACGGCGCCGCAAGCGGCGATTGCGTATCCGAAGGTTACTTCTTTTTAAAAAGTATTTGATACAAACTTCTGTGACGATCACTCTGATCGTTGTCATCGCAGTTGTTTCTTTTTGGGCTAAATTTGCTGTGGTCACACATATTCCTGAATTTTTCAGGCAAGGGATTCTCTTGCACGCCCGCGCTTACATCGTTTTGAAGTCCTGGTGGTTTGGACCACCTTACTTCTCTCTTTCTGCGTACCTAAGCGGTACAGGAGGGGATACGATGTCCAATTTAGAACAACAATTGGGGATCTATGCAGAGATCGTAAGAAACCCCAACGAAATTTTGTGGATTTTTCAAAGATCATAGCGGATCTTCTTTAGGATTTTCAAGGATTTTCGTTGACTAAAGAGGATTGCGTTGCTACACTCTTGTGGGGATTTTATCGATGAATAAAATTCCCGTTAAGGGAGAGATGATGCATGTCCACAGTGGTTGTGGTTGGAACACAGTGGGGCGATGAAGGGAAAGGCAAGATTACAGACTATCTCGCAGAAAAGGCGAATGTTGTCGCGCGCTACCAGGGTGGAAACAACGCGGGACATCGGATTCGGCTTGGCGATCAAAAATTTGATCTACACCTCTTACCATCCGGAATTCTCTATGAAAATAAAGTGTGTGTGATTGGCAATGGCATGGTTGTCGATCCACGCGCGCTTATTGAAGAGATGGATTATCTTAAAACGTTAGATGTGAAACTTGGGAAACTTGTCATCAGTGATCGTGCGCATGTCGTAATGCCGTATCATATCCGACTAGATGAACTCGAAGAAGAGCGCAAAGGTGCAAGTAAAATTGGCACAACGCGAAAGGGCATCGGACCTGCCTATATGGATAAGGCGGCGCGGATTGGTATTCGCGTTGTGGATCTACTTGATCGAGACGTTTTTCGCGCAATGGTCGAGCGGAATCTTCTGGAGAAGAATCGCTTGTTTGAACGTTATTATGAGGCGGATGGATTCACTGCTGAAGAGATCATGGATGCCTACTTGCCTTTGGCCGAATTGATTCGACCATTTGTGACGGATACATCTGTGGTGCTGGAAGATGCAATTCTAAAAGGGCAAGATGTTTTATTCGAGGGAGCCCAGGCAACGATGCTCGATCTCGACCACGGAACGTATCCGTATGTTACTGCGTCAAATCCAGTGGCGGGTGGCGTGTGTATTGGTTCTGGGGTTGGCCCAACAGAGATCGATCAGGTGATCGGCGTGGTAAAAGCGTATACAACGCGCGTTGGAGAGGGTCCGTTCGTTAGTGAGCTTACCGACGCGCTTGGTGACCACATTCGCGAAGTGGGGCATGAATACGGTGTGACGACGGGGCGACCGCGTCGCGTTGGCTGGTTTGACGGCGTCGTGACACGGCATGCGCGGCGAGTAAGTGGTCTTGACAGCATCGCAGTCACTAAGCTTGACATTCTGTCAGGGCTGGATGAATTGCGCGTTTGTGTGGCGTATGACTGGAAAGGTCAGAGACTGGACGCTGTTCCTGCGAGCATTAAACAGTTAAGCGAGTGCAAACCGATCTATGAATCACTGCCGGGTTGGAAGTCTGACATATCAAACGTACGAAACTTTGAGGAATTGCCGAAAGAGGCGCAGAACTATCTCAATCGACTGTCAGAACTGACGGGGGCGCCAATCTCTTTGTTTGGCACAGGCGCGGATCGCGATCAAATCGTACAAATGAAGCAGGTTTTTTAGTTTGAAAAGCTTATCGCGGTCATCAATTATGACTTGCATTGAGCATTCAATCATGGTATATTGATGACCGTTGATTCTTGAGCCATTAGCTCAGTCGGTAGAGCACCTGACTTTTAATCAGGGTGTCGCTGGTTCGAGTCCAGCATGGCTCATCGTTGGCCCCATGGTCAAGCGGTTAAGACACCGCCCTTTCACGGCGGGAACAGGGGTTCGAATCCCCTTGGGGTCACCATTTAATTCTCGCACGGGCGATTAGCTCAGCTGGGAGAGCACCTGCCTTACAAGCAGGGGGTCGGCGGTTCGAGCCCGTCATCGCCCACCATGAAAAAGCCTTGATCGATCAAGGAAAATCGGACTGTACCCCCACAGGGTATGCAGTCCGATTTTCTGTTTTGGACTAGTTTCTTTTTGGACAAAAACGAAATCGTAGGAAGGGGTCGATTGAGCGTCATGCTCGTGGTAGCATGACCTAATCGTTCGCTGATGGCCTTGATGTTTACCTCTCTGTTGCCTTGCGAAAAAGGACTTTTACATCAAATTAAACGCTTGAACAGCGGTCTTTCTGATTATCAGTGAGGAAACCGGGTTGGCCGTTTTGTCCCCGTTCAGCAGTCCCTAAATAGTGACTTGGATAACACGGGTCTGCATACGCTTGATGATTTTAGACGCATTTGTGAATGGAATTGCCCAAGGCTTATGAGAGGAAAAAAGATTGGGTTCGGTTGGTGCCCTATGGGTTGAGATTGATTGGCGTGTCATCGTACTCCAGAGTAGGCGATGCGTCAATCAGGCTCATCGGTATTGTGAGGCGGCCGTTATGCATGGGAGTCAATTCAGCCATGGATACAAAGTGCTCCACCGTTTCATCGACATACAAGAGGACATTTTCCCGAAACAGTTTGATGCGTTCGGCATCGGTGAGCGGGACCGCCGGTGCTGTTCGCAAGTCATGATCTGTTGCCGGCAACACAATCGGTAATTGGTCCGGCTTTTTTGTCAATTGCACGGGATTGCAGAAGATCGTCTCTGTAAAGACGCCGGCCGTCCGCAGGCGTTCAATGACACGACGTGCGGCGCGTTCCGCTCCCCGGCCGAAATTTCCTGGGAAGATTCCGATGTCAGCCTGCAAATCATTGAAGTCAGTTCCTCCAAATAGCAGCACGTACAAATCTGAACAGACGGAGAACACACAGGTTTTTGTCTCATCGCCCTGCATCAACGTGACGCGGCGTATAAAGTCGTACGGTGTAACATTGATTTTGGGAAAGCGCGCAGAATACTGCACCATTTCAAATGACTGTGGCGTGGTTTTTGCTGCAGGCACATGCAACTCGCCCTGTGGTGTAATGAGTGTGAGCGCGTTGTAACGATGGTTCGGTTTGCTGTGTGGCAACAGGGAAGTAGCGAGGTTTAGCGTTGTGACGATCGTCACGCGCTTTTCCCGCGCTTTTTTTATGAGTGCGTCGAGTGTGCGTTCTGACTCTTCAGCGGTATATGCCGCATACTCCGGAAAGATCAGGATCTCGCCGATTTGGGCGCGATCGCAAGTGTGGAGAATTTCCTCACGAATCGCCGCCTCCGAACCGATCTGGTACGTGTTTATACGCCAATTCAAGTGTCACTACCTCCTTCACGCATCCGCAGATAGGGTCCATTTTGCGAAAAGCATTATGAGTCTTGCACTTCCGAGATGAGCATGGTGAGTGCGTCACTGTCTTCGAGTCCAGTGATATCGCCCTGAATCACGCTACCCTCAAGCACCTCGCGCAGCATTCTGCGCATGATTTTCCCCGATCGCGTCTTTGGCATCACACTCACAAAATGAATGCGTTCCGGTTTGGCAAATGAGCCAATATCTTCGATGACTTTGAGTTGTAATGCTTTGGCCAGCCCATCATCGGGTAAAACCCGGTTGTCGATCGTGACAAACGCAACCGGAACAGTCCCCTTTATCGCATCCGGTTGAGCTACCACAGCAGCTTCGACAACGGATTCGTGTTGAATGAGAGAACTCTCCATCTCCATGGTACTGATGCGATGTCCGGCGACGTTGATGACATCATCGACCCTCCCCAACACCCAGTAGTGCCCATCGTGGTCGCGTATGGCGCTGTCGCCGGTGATGTAGGCACCAGGTATTTGCTCAAAGTAGTTCTGTAAATAGCGGTTGCGGTTGCCAAACACATCGCGCGCCAGAGTGGGAAACGGGGTTCGGATGATCAGTAAGCCAGGCGTTCCGTCCTTCACGGGACGTCCCTCATGATCCACGACGTCAAGGCTGTGGCCGAAAAATGGTACGCCGCACGATCCGGGTTTCATCGCCGTCGCGCCGGGCAGCGAGGCCAGTGGTGTACCGCCGGTCTCCGTCTGTCCCCAGGTGTTGTTGATGACGGCGTGTCCTCCTCCGACAACGCGGTACACCCAGTTCCAGGCTTCTGGATTAAGCGGCTCTCCGACAGAGGCAATCAGGCGGATGGACGAGAGATCATACGTTTGTGCCAAGGCTTCCCCATACTTCATAAGCATGCGGAATGCCGTCGGTGCAGAGAATAATTTGTTGATCTGGTAGCGCTCCACGATTTCGTATAAGCGGCCTTGATGCGGATGGTCGATGGCGCCTTCGTAGATGACGTTCGTGACGCCGAGCGCCAATCCGCCCACGAGGACAAAGATATGGGCTGTCAGCCAACCGATATCGGCTGTGTTCCAGTACACATCCTCGTCGCGCAGGTCGAGTTGATATTTAGAATAAGCGTATGTCCCAAGCAGAAATCCACCGCCGGCATGAACAATCCCTTTTGGTTTACCGCTGGTTCCGCTTGTGAAAATAAGCAGTCCGGGATCGTTGCAGTCTAGCGGCACGGCGTCACAGGTTGCAGGGGCTGTTCGCATCAATTCGGTGTAGTCATAATCCCTGCCCTGTACCATGGGTGTGGCCAGATCGGCAATTCGATTGAATACGATGACGTGCCTGACGGCGTGTTCACCCTGAAGGGCGGCATCCACAGTTTCCTTCAAAGCCAACACTTTCCCTCTGCGATAACTGCCATTTGAGCAAATAACGGCTTTTGCGTTTGACGTGACGATGCGTTCACGGAGGGCTTCAGGTGAAAATCCTGCAAACACCGTATTGTAAATAATGCCCATGCGGAGGCACGCGAGCAGGACGATATACGTTTCCGGGAGGTTTTGCATGTAGACACTGACGACGTCGCCCTTTGCAAGACCAAAGTTGTGAAGGACATTCGCAAACTTTTGCACATTGCGGTGCAGTTGCAGGTAAGTCAGAGATCGCGTTTCACCGTTCTCTCCTTCAAAGAAAAAGGCCACTTTGTTGCGACGCAGCGGATTGTTTGCGTGACGATCCACGCAGTTCAGGCTTACGTTGATCTGGCTACCAGGGAAGAAGCGAAAATCGGGCAGGCTTCCCTCGATAACTGTTTGTTCGCGATGAACCCAATCCAATTCGTCAGCGATATCACTCCAGAATGCTACAGGGTCTTCGATGGATGCGCGGTATATTTCGCTGTACATGTCAGCACTTGTGATGTAAGACTGTTCGACATAGGAAGAGGGCGGACGAAATGACTTGCTTTTCTGAATAAAATCTACCCCATTGGGCGCATCCATCATTCTTCCTCCTTTGTTTCTTTCAACATGTATGCGTTTTCTCCATAGTACGCCAGGACTTACGCAAGAACAATAGAGTGTGGATTGGGGTCAAACTGAAGGGGATTGGATAAAATACCCTTATGCCGAAGGTTCGTCGTTTGCAGAAGAGATGCGTACTGACTTTATACGATAGGTTCCCCACACAGAGAACCCCGTTGCGACAAGTATGCACCCAAATGCGCAGACCCCGTTCCATCTCCACGCAGACCAAACGAAGCTGCCGATGGCAGAACTGATGGAACCGCCGAGGAAATAGGCCACCATGTATACCATGTTCAATCGGTTTCGCGCTTCTGGCAAGAGGTTGAAGATGCGGCTCTGATTTAGAATGTGCCCGGCTTGTGTGCCGAGATCAAGCAGTACAATGCCGAGAATGAGTCCGACTAGGTGTGAGCCGAAAATCCAAAAACAGAGAAATGAGAGAAGCACCGTAGCAAGTGCGAAGCCAGACAAGATCTGCGCGGGCATGCGGTCCGCCAAGCGTCCCGCAAAGCGAGCGGCGCCGGCGCCAGCCACACCGACAAGCCCAAAAAGTCCGGCAATCTGGCTTCCATAGTGATAGGGCGGTTGTTCAATAAAAAAAGTGAGCGTTGTCCAGAAAAGGCTGAATCCGCCGAATAGGGTGGCGCCGAGAAGGGATGTTTCACGCAGGGTGGGCTGCTCTCGAATCAATCGGCCGGCGGACATAAACAATTCGCGATAAGTGACCGTTTGCTCCGGGAAGGTTTGCGGGAGCAACAATCGCAAGAGGACGCTTAGGATCACCATCATCAGTGCGGCGATCCAGTACATGGCACGCCAGCCAAAGTCGCCGCCAATCCATCCGGATGCTGTGCGCGCGAGCAGAATGCCAATGAGCAGACCGCTCATGACGCTGCCGATGACTTTGCCGCGCTCGTTTGGCGCAGCGAGTTGCGCGGCGAGTGGGATGAGCAACTGGGGGGCGATCGATGTGATGCCAACGGCAAGGCTGGTGGCATCCATCCACGCGATGTTCTGCGCGGTTGCTACGCCAATCAGGGAGATAGCCGCCAAGGCAAGCAGGACCAGGATCAGGCGCCTGCGCTCTTTCATATCTCCGAGAGGCACAAAAAAGAAGAGTCCAATCGCATAGCCAATTTGAGTGCACATGGACAGGATACCACCTTGTTGCTCAGGCGCGTGAAAGGCGTGCACAATCTGTGCCAAAAGCGGTTGATTGTAGTACAGGTTGGCAACGGTGACTCCGCTTGCGAGAGCGAGAACAAAGACGACTTGTTTTGATAACGGATGGGCTGGTTCAGATTGAGGGGGCATCTTATGCATTTCTCAACTCCATCCCGGGAACACGGTGTGGAGTCCGGTCAATGCCATTTGGACCGCGATAATGGAGAGGATAAAGCCCATGAGACGTGTGATTGCATTGAGCGCAGTGTGGCTGATTCGCCCGGTGATCCATGATGCGTAGTAGAACAAGGCATAACATGTCAGCAAAACGATGACGACACCGAAAAACACAGCTGTTGTATGCATAACCAAGTCTGGACCAACGCTTAGCGCCATCACGGTTGTGATCGTGCCAGGGCCTGCCATGATCGGCAGGGCGAGCGGCGTCAGCGTAATATCATGCTTTGGGTTTGACTCATCTTCGCGGGGAGACTGGACGTACGAAGGCGTCGCGTTGAGCAAACGGTAGGCGATGCCAAAAAGCAGAATGCCTCCGGCGATTTGAAAGGCTTGAATCGTGATTCCAAAAAACGCGAGAACGTCATGGCCAATCAGCAAAAAGATGATGAGGATCACAAAGGCGTTGATGACAGCCCGTTTGGCGATACGCCGACGCTCGCCAGAGGAGGCGTCAGAAGTGAGGGCCAGGTAGGTGGGGAGTATTCCTAGCGGGTTCATTACCGCAATGAGCGATACGATCGCATGAATTAAGTAAGAAAGCATGGAAAATCCTCATTCCTGTTTGATGGTGTTCGACTCATTTGGAACATGTATAGTATAGGACATCAGGCAAATGCGTGAAATCGTGAGAGTGAGGCGGTGGGCGGATGGACGGTCAAGAGCGCGCGCGCCGCCAGGACATGCTTTTAGACCTTGTGCGACAAGCGAAAAGTCCGCTTTCTGGCGCACAGTTGGCGCGTTTTCTTGGTGTGACACGCCAAGTGGTCGTGCACGATATCGCACTTATGCGCGCGGCGGGTGTGCCCATTTTGTCGACACCACAAGGGTACATTTATCAGCAGCGCGAATCAGGGCGTTCACAAACTGTGCTCGGGGTAAACCACACCCCTGAGCAAACAGCCTTGGAACTCTATACAATGGTTGATTTTGGGCTTTATGTGATGGATGTACAAGTGGAACATCCCATCTATGGAATCTTGTCCGGCGCGCTGCGTTTGGCGTCGCGCCGGGACGTCGATCTATTCCTTGAACAAGTGCAGCGACTGGATGCGCCGCTTCTGTCTTCTATAACAGGTGGATCGCACTACCACACGATCGCCTACCGCGAGATGCGGCATGTTGAAGAGGCGATCGCGAAACTGCGCGCAGAAGGAATCCACGTCGATGATGTGTGAGTGATAAAACCGCTTTTATTCGGCCACGGTGCGCAGGCAGGATGCAGCCGCCTTGGCCGTTTGACGCGCCTTTGTCACATCGGGATCGCTACTGAGGGCTACCGCGATACGCCTTCCTTTGGTGATGGTCGGTTTTCCGAACAGCCGCACTTGGGTGCGTGGATATGAGAGAGCGTCGGCAACCCCCTCGATACGATACGCGGGTGCGTCGTCGTCCGCTTTAAGCACATGAGAAGCGCCAGGTGTGAGCAGTTGAATCTCAGGAATGGGGAATCCGAGAACGGCGCGGACGTGCAGCGCAAATTCAGACAGATTTTGCGTGATCATCGTCACCATACCCGTATCGTGCGGTCGCGGGGAAACCTCGCTGAAATAGACCTCGTTCGGGGTGAGGAAGAGCTCGACGCCAAAAACGCCGTAACCGCCGAGACGATCTGTGACGCATTTTGCGATCTCCTGTGCCTTTTCAAGTTGTTGCGGGTTCATCGCGTGAGGTTGCCAGGATTCGATATAGTCGCCATCCTGCTGCCGATGGCCAATGGGCGGGCAAAATAGCGTACCGGATGTTGAGCGGACGGCGAGCAACGTAATCTCCGATTCGAAAGGAATAAAGGATTCGATGATCACCTCTGCACTTTTGACGCGTCCGGCGGTCATTGCATAATCCCACACTTGCTCCATCTCTTCAGCAGAGTGGCAGATGCTTTGTCCCTTTCCAGATGAACTCATAATCGGTTTTACGACACAGGGAAAACCGATCTTGTGAACAGCTTCTTTAAAAGATGAGAAATCGGTCGCAAACTCGTAGCGTGCGGTGGGAATGCCGAGCTCTTCTGCGACGAGAGTGCGGATTCCTTTACGATCCATAGTAAGCTTGGCCGCCGTGGCTGTGGGAATGACGCGAAATCCTTCCTGCTCTAGTGCAACAAGGGTATCTGTCGAGATCGCTTCAATTTCAGGTATGATCAAATCAGGTTTTTCGGAGAGAATGAGCGCGCGCAATGCATCCGCATTTGTCATGTCGATCACGTGCCGGTGGTGCGCGACTTGCATGGCGGGTGCATTTGGATAGCGGTCGACGGCGATCGTCTCGATACCGTAGCGCTGTGCTTCGAGGATGACTTCCTTTCCAAGCTCGCCAGAGCCAAGCAGCATGACACGCGTGGCATTTTGGGAAAAGGGTGGGCTGAACATAAAAAAACCTCCTGTGGGTTCGAGGTGTTGCACCTCCGAAGTTGTGCCCAGGCGGTCGGCGATATCAACGTCACACTCCATCGTGGTGACTCCACGTTACGTTCCGCCAGTCATGCGACGTCCCGCTTAGTATACATGAAGAAATGAGATTTTTCTCATCAAATTCTAGGGGGATGTTCATCCCGCTCACCGTGTGAATTAAAAAAGCTTGGCTACAATGAGCTTATTCCGAAACGGGAGGGAATGTTCACATGAAAAAGCTCATCATCGGCGGCGCCGCACTCGCTACGGCAGGAATGCTTTTGTCGCAAGTCTCTGCGTTTGCCGCAACGCAAAACACGACGACACCCCAAGCGACTCAAGTGAAGAGTTTGACACTTCCGTCGTCCGTATCAGCAAGTTCTGAAGACGGCGAACGCGCCGACAAAGGTGTAGACCAAGGGCCGAATGTGCAGGATCAAGTGGGTGGTCAAACAAAGCTCGGCGGTGCAGACTTATCTATGGGTAAAGACAACTAACGCGTTTTGCGTTGATTTAGCTGTGAAAGATGGGGGAGCGGACACGTTGGACGCCCTTTTTGGATGATCGGCCAGCGAGTATGGATCAGTTCCATCATCGCTGGCCGTCTTCCTTTGTTATACTTGTTTCGGGGTGAGTAGAAATGGGCAAAGAGCGAGTGCTGCTCATTGAGGATGACGAAGAAATCGCTGGATTTGTCGAGTTAGAGCTGACACACGAGGGGTATCAGGTCACAGTGGCCAATGACGGACGCGAAGGGTTGCGCAAGGCGCTTGACGCAACGTGGGATTTGTTGCTTTTGGATGTCATGCTCCCGGGCATGTCGGGGCTTGAGGTATGCCGCAGGATACGTTTGGAAAGCACGGTCCCGATCATCATGTTGACAGCCAAAGGTGGGATCTCAGATCGTGTGGCGGGGATTGACTATGGCGCAGACGATTATCTCATCAAGCCGTTTGCAATCGAAGAACTGATGGCTAGAATGCGCGGTTTGTTGAGGAGGGCGCATTATGCGCAAGACGCGCTTACCGTACTTTCCATTGGAGATCTGACGCTTCATCAGGAGACGCGGGATGTGAAGCGGGGGGATGTCGAGATTCGTCTGACACCGCGCGAGTTTGATTTGCTGCGCCACTTGATTGAGAACAAAGGCCATGTGCTGTCACGCGATAATTTGCTTCATGCTGTGTGGGGGTACGACTTTTCCGGGGAGACCAATGTAGTAGACGTGTATGTTCGCTACTTGCGCGCGAAAGTGGATGAGGGGTTTCCCACGCCGCTCATCCATACGGTGCGCGGTGTGGGATATGTGATGAAAGAATGAGAACACGCTTGTCGATTAAATGGCGCGTATCCCTCATCTCGATTGGTACGATTGCGGGTATCACCCTTCTTTTCACAATGTTTATCTATTTTTCACTCTCTAAATGGATGATGGAGCAGCAGGATCACTCAGCTTTGACAAGCGCTCTGCATATTGCGCTTGCCTATCCCGGAAACATTGAGCAGGGGAGCCATAACTCCAATGAGAAATCGCAGTCTTGGCTCTCGCAGTTTGACACCAAAAACCAGACCTTTTATATCATCGGTTTAGACGGAAAGACAGTCGCATCGCTCGGAAATACATTTGGCGTGCTCCCTCACTCGCTCGCATTGACACGTACACAAAAAGGGGCCCTCGCGCATGTCAATGTTCGGGGCCATGCGTTTGTGCGAATTATCTTGCCAAGTCACGCTGAATCGGGCAAGACGGTCGCGTGGGTGATTTCGTATGCGTCGACCGATGTGGTTCAAGCATACATTGCGGCGCTTGTGCGTGTGTTGATCTTTGGCTCTTTGCTTGCCCTTGTTTTGGCTGGACTGAGCGGATATGTGATGAGCTTTGTCGCGCTGCGCCCGATCACTGACATCATTAGGCGGATGCGCCATATGGATGCGTTTTCAATTAAAGGCCGACTGCCGCACGACTCTGGTCGCGATGAGATTGCAGAGTTGTCGAAGACGTTTAATGAAATGCTCGACCGCATTCGCAAGACGATTGAAAAACAGAATGAGTTTATCGCAGATGCCTCCCATGAATTTCGTTCGCCGCTCACGGTCATCGAAGGCTATATCAACCTGCTTGACCGCTGGGGAAAAGACGACCCCGCCGTGACGGAACGTTCCATCGGCGCGATTAAAAAAGAAGCTGCGCGCTTGCGGAGATTGACAAACGGCCTTTTGCAACTGGCATCGCTTGCCAATGTGCAACTTGAGAGTATGCCTTGTGACGCCAAACGGGTCATTGAAGAGGTGGTGCTGCAATTTAGTGAGGTTTTCCAGCGAAACATCGCTTTTGAGCATCCTGACGAAGCCGTGATGACTGAAATGCAATCGGAACATCTCCACCAGGTGACCGCAATTTTTTTACAGAATGCGGTTAAGCATACGTTGGAAGGGCAGGAGATTGCCGTGCGGATTTCGCGGCGCAAGGGTGGTCTTCTCATGATTGTTGAAGATAAGGGAGAGGGGATCGACCAGGAACATCTCCCGCACTTATTCGATCGATTTTATCGCTCAGATCGTGCGCGTAGCCGATCGACGGAGGGTTTTGGGCTGGGGCTTGCGATTGCCAAGGAGATCGTTGGACTCTATCAAGGAGAAATTCGCGTTGTGAGTGAAAAAGGGGTGGGGACAGCTTTTTCCGTGACAATTCCTGATCGATAAATGAGATTGAGAGCGGCGAATGATTTTCTCATCAAATTCTAATAGAATTCTATCGATATCCTAATATTATCGTCCCGCCGTTTTAATCATGGGCCAGTACACTGATGCTGCACAGGGTATACCGTGTGCTTGATGACGTGGTAGGCAAATGCGCTTAACGCAAGGGGCTATGTTTAATGTGTGGAATTGCAGCGATTGTTCCAAAGATACACTCATTCTCGCGGGAGAAAGAGTTGCTTGTGGGAATGCTTGAAAGCATGGCTCATCGCGGGCCGGATGGGCACGGCGTCATGCAAAGGGGATGTCTCGCACTTGGAATGGTTCGGCTTGCGATTGTTGATCTAGAACACGGCATGCAACCACTCTTTAATGAAGATGAAACACTTGCTTTGGTTTGTAACGGTGAAATCTACAATGCGGATAACTTGCGGGCATCCTTGATCGAAGCGGGTCACGTGTTCCAAACAAAATCGGACAGTGAAGTGATCTTACATTTATATGAAGAAAAAGGGAAAGAATGCCTCGCCGAACTTGAGGGCATTTTTGCGTTTGCGCTTTGGAGTGAAAAGGAACAGACGCTTTTTATTGCTCGAGACAGACTGGGCGTCAAACCACTTTACTATATGGATCAAGGTACATATTGGGCGATCGCGTCTGAGATGCGGGCGCTTCTTCCCTTCGTCGATGAGGAGGTTCACCTTGATGGCGACGCCTTGACCGCGTACCACACCTACCGTTTTACACCGCGTGAAAAAACGATGGTCAAAGGGATTTATCGACTTCTTCCGGGTCACTATGCAGTCATCTCGAACACGGTGATGGCGTGTCAACCGTATTGGATTCCTGTGTTTGCATCGTCCCGCGTGAAAGGCAGCACTGTGAATCAGGCAGAACACCTGCGCTCGCTGCTTTTTGACGCTGTAAAGAGCCAACATGCGGAGGAAGTCAATTCTGCCGTGCTTTTAAGCGGGGGGCTCGATTCGACGGCAATTCTCGCAATGCGACGCGAATTTTTGGGGGATCGCGAAGATTGTGCCATTACGGTTGCATTTGAACGGCCGAAACGATATGCGGATCGTGAAGAGTACACGGAGATGGAGGAGGCAGAGCGTGTCGCGCTCCGTTTCGGTGCGCATCATCTCGCACAGACCATCAGCGCGGAAGAAGCGTTGGATGCGTTTCCTCGCATCATCCAAGATCTTGATGAACCCATCGCTGATCCGACGGCCATCCCACTCTGGTTTGCGGCAAGGCTTGCGAATCGTCACGATGTGAAGGTTTTATACAGTGGCGAAGGCATGGATGAGCTGTTTGCGGGATACTCCATCTATGGCCATGAAAAGGTATTGCGCCGCATGCGGATGGTACCGTCGCCCTTGCGGCGGGCGCTGCGAAACACACTTTTGCGGGCAGACTTGCCGGGTACAGGTGTTCTGGAACGATCACTAAGTGATGTGGAGACGTGGTATCAAGGCGTTGGTGGTGTGTTTACGCGTGCAGAGCGCAACGAACTTTTGGGCGGAGATGAGAGTCGATGCGCTAGGTATCCTTCTGCATTTTACGGCGAATCGCTTGATGAAGCGAAACATAGCGCAGGTAGCGACCTGCAGCGCATGATGCTTCTCGACCTTGTGACGTGGTTGCCTGACAATACGCTTGCCAAATCGGATAAGATCACCATGGCGCACTCCGTGGAGATGCGTGTGCCTTTTTTGAATCAAAATGTGGTGGACTACGCCCTCGCGTGCCCGGATCACTTGAAGTGGAAGCGGGAAGGGAAAGAGATTGTGCGCAGGGCGCTCACAGGCGTGATCCCAGAAGAGGTGCTAAGGCGCAAAAAGGTTGGATTTAACGTACCTGTTTCGGCGTGGATCTTCGGAGAGTGGAATTCTTATGCAAAAGCGATGCTCCTTTCGGATGACGCTGTGACTCGAATGCTTTACGAGCACCGCGCGACACACTTGTTTGATGCAAAATCCAGCCAGCAAGAGCGCGCGGGGAGGCTGTTGTTTGCTATGCTGACCTTGGAGCTTTGGCTTAGACGCTTGCCTACGCGGGCTGATAAAGGGAGGTTGTTTCATGAACGGGAAGTCGCGCATTATCCCGCTGAAAGAAGGATTCCACGTGTGGACGCGGCAAGTGGGGGAAAGTCCGATCAAGCTGTTGCTGCTTCACGGCGGGCCTGGGTTTAATCACGAGTACCTGGAGTGTTTTGAGGACTATTTACCGCCAGCTGGTGTCGAATTGTATTTTTATGATCAACTGGGTTCCTATTTTTCAGATCAACCTGAGGACAAAGCGCTTTGGGTGGATACGCGATTTCGAGAAGAGGTCGAACAGGTTCGCACGTTTCTGGGGTTGGATTCCTTTTATCTCTGCGGACAATCGTGGGGTGGTTACCTCGCGATTGAGTATGCGCTTAAATACCCATCGCATCTCAAAGGTCTTGTCATCTCGAACATGACGGCGAGCATTCCCTCCTATGTCGCGTCGATTCAAGCGCTGCGCAATCAATTGCCGGAATCTATCGTTTCACGCATGCTTGAATTTGAAGAGCGCGGCGATTTTGAGGCAGAAGCGTATCAGGCACTGGTCATGGAGCATCTCTACAAGAAGCACATCTGTCGTCTTGATCCGTGGCCGGAAGCGGTGCAGCGCGGGTTTGCCCACGCGAATATGCAGGTCTACAACACGATGCAGGGGCCAAATGAGTTTCTCGTGACGGGAAACTTCAAGGATTGGGACCGTTTTGCAGACCTAAAGGACATCCATACACCGACGCTTCTGCTCTCTGGTCGTCATGATACGATGGCCCCGTCTGACATTGAAGAGATGGGCCGACGCATCCCCGCCTCGCGCGTCGCCATTTGCGAAGCGGGGAGTCACCTCTCGATGTGGGATGATCAGGAGTCGTACTTTGCGCATTTGCTCCAGTTCATCCGCGACGTTGAGGCGAATCGATTCAACCGCGATTGACCCACGCTTGGCCGCCGTTTGTCGTAACAAAAAGCCCGTCGTAGGTGCTGAACGCGTAACCAAAGCGCGGTGTGAGAAATTGCATCGCGCTCCACGTGATCCACTGATCGTGCGGGAACATGTACCTCTTCCACGTCTTTCCTCCATTCCTTGTCGATTGGTATCCTGTTTGCGAACTCAACATAAACGATCCGCTGTCAGGTGTCGGTCCGAGCGCGAGAAAGTTCGCTTGTTGCGCGCGCGCGGCGGTGGGGATCGCCGTTTTTGCGAGCCCTGCGGCGTCTGCCATGAGCGAAACCGGGTCAGTAGATGCTGCCGGGAGCCATGTCAGGCCGCCATTTCGCGTCAACCACGCGTGATGGCCAAGCGCCCCTAGAATGTACCCGAATCTTCCCTGCATATCGATGCTCGATGCGCGACCTGATCCTCCTTTTAATGCAAAGGGGGCGAATACCTTTCCGCCGTCTTGCGTCTTGTAGAGGTGCTGGTCGGAGCCGATGATGTAACCGACGTTTGGCGATGAAAAGGCGACAATCTGTGCGCTTTGCGGGCCGTTGTAGAGTGGATTGTGCACGGGAAGTTGCCCGACGATGGTCCACGTTGCGCCGCTATCGCGTGTCATCAGGACATCGTTTGCAGCACCAGGGATGCCCACACCGTAACCGAGCTTTGGAGTGATCATCTGTGCCCCCAACACGGGAGATGGTTTTGGCGAGGGATAGATGGCTTGCCAATGCAATCCGCCGTCGCGCGTACGCAGCACGGTGCCATTTTGTCCTCCCTGAATGAGAAGATACCCGGTTTGCGCGCTCGGGAATGCGGTGACGTGGGTATAACTCATGCCGTTTACTGCTGGGATCGCTGTTCCTTTGGACCACGTTTTCCCGCCATTCATCGTCTCGGTGACAGAGGTTGTCCCATAGCCGCACGCCGCACAACCTCCCACGAAATACGCGCGTGTGGCGCTGATCGGAAAAATCTCACCTCCGTAGCTCCCGGGACCTTGCGGGATAGGCGTGGTGTGATGTGTCGCCGGAATGCCTGGCGCCGGCCCGGCTCCGGCCGTCGATAAAGCGAGGACAGGCTTGAATTGCTGGCCGATGAGTCGAAACACAGTATAAGAGGATTGTGACATGCCGGCCCCGCCGTCTACCATGACCCACGCGCCGTTTTTAACCATTTTTATCTGTGCACCTTGGATCATTCCGGGGCCGGAGATGCGGTTGACGAGTTGAAACGAGCGACCGCCGTTGTGTGTGACGTAGAATGCGCCTTCGCCGTACCCTGCCTGGTTGGATGATGTGATCTTGGGCTGTGTGAAGATGTATCCAAAACCATTCGCATCAATCGAGACCGCGAGCGCAGGTTCCGGCGTCTTGAGAGGGATCCACGTTTTTCCGCCATTGTTCGTGCGAAAGAGTGTGCCGCCTTGGTCTGGCTGTTGACGCGAGGGGGAGATCGCGTATCCGAGTGAGAGCGTGTCAAAGGTTACGTTGTTTGCGAGATTAAGAGCAAGTGGACGTGTCGTAAAAGAGTTGCCGCCGTTCGTTGAGATGGCGAGCTTGGCGCCAGATGGAGACTGCGACACAGCGATGAGTGTATGCGAAGTAAGCGGCGTGAGATCCGTCAAGTTGAGTCCACGCAGGCGGATTGCGCGGAAATGGTTGCCGCCGTCCGTCGTGGCGTACAGTTCACCCTGCGCGGCGAGCCAGCCTGTCGACGGTGTTGCAAACGCGAGGTCTTGCAGTGGATTTTGCGCGGGTTGGTGGATGGATACAGGAATCACTTGCAGGATCGGGCGCATCGCAGCGAATGTCGGTACCGTGAGCGAGCCCCCTGCGAGAAAAACCGCTGCGATTCCCGCTGGAGCGATCCATTTGGGGGAGAAAGTTTTCATAGCAAGGTTCTCCTTCACAGTTCGTTACAAGACAGACGAACAAAGACGGGTTGGGGTTTCAAACTTCTTTGCGGTAAACTATTCCATAGAAAAAGGATGGGGGAATTCGCGTGAGTATTCATCTTGCGGCAGCCAAAGAGGATATCGCAGACGTCGTTTTGCTACCTGGGGATCCACTGCGCGCCAAGTTTATCGCAGAAAACTTCCTTGAAAATGCGGTGTGTTACAACGAAGTGCGCGGAATGTACGGATTTACAGGGGTGTATCAAGGAAAGCGCGTGTCTGTGCAGGGGACGGGGATGGGTGTCCCATCGATCTCTATCTATGTTCACGAATTGCTTGAATCGTATGACGTAAAAACGCTGATTCGCGTTGGAACGTGCGGTGCGCTTCGCAAGGATGTGGCGCTTCGGGACGTCATTCTTGCCATGTCCGCATCGAGTGACTCGGCGACCAATCGCATCCGCTTTCCAGAGGTGCAGTTCGCTCCGACCGCTGATTTTTCACTTCTCATGAATGCGTATCTCGCGGCAAAGGAGCGGGATATTGACGTCCGCGTCGGCCCCATTTTTACGACGGACACATTTTATAGTGAGGCACAGCGTGTCGTTGATCATGTGGCAAGCTACGGCGCGCTTGCAGTTGAGATGGAGACATCGGCGCTCTACACACTTGCTGGCAAGTTTGGCGCGCGTGCACTCTCTGTTCTGACGGTGAGCGATCACTTGGTCACAGGAGAGGCGACGACGGCGCAAGAGCGCCAGATGACATTTCGCGACATGATGCAGATCGCGCTTGATGCGGCGATCCGCGAGTAGGTCGCTTGCTTTTAGGTGTGAACCTGTGGAATTTGTCGGAAAGGGGGAAAGACTGCTCGCGGCATACGAGGCAATGATTAAACCTATTTCGCATGCCGCAAGGAGAAGCTTTGTTGATCTGTTTACGTGAGTTACCAGCCAAACGGAGCGATGGCTGGATAGATTCCGGTAATCGCTCCGTAGGGCATGAAGATGCCGCCGGGAACGGGCGCCGGAAAGAAAGCGAGTGAAATTTCAGAGGGATCACGGTGCGCATCAGAGAGCAGGGCTGGCTGATGATCCTCTTCTGTCCCGGAACTGTGCGCTACGTCCACGCGCGTCGCGTGAGAAATGATCATGCCTCGCTCAAGGACATGAGTGACAAGTCCGTGGTGAATGCCATATACAGAATGGCACTGAATCCATTTGTGGTGATGCGTGCGGACCATTTCTGCTGTATAGACCATGAACAACTCCCCCATCCCGTGTCATATTACCCTGTTACGATATGGTGAGAGGGGCGTTTGTTCCTGTGCGGATGCCCTGATCAGGAGAATCGATTCCCCACTTTTTGCAGACCTTATCGTTAGAGTCGCAGTGTCTAAAACGGACACAGGGGATTCCGCGCAATTAAAATTGATTCACGATTCATCACGGAGTGTACATTTCCTATCCAAAAAAGGCGTCGTTTATCCCAAAGCCGTTTGCTACAATGCGGATGACATAAATCGCGTACGGCTGGGTAAAGGGGACGTTATGCGAAAAAAAGTGGCAGTTCGAAGCGTTTTTGGCGCACTGGGCAGTTTATCAGTGTTAGCGGGGATACTTTATTTTACTCGAACACACGCGATGGGTGCGCCTGTCGTCATGATCAATCACGTTTTGGTCAATCCACATGTTCCGGCGCAACATGTGACACTGCGCGATTTCCCTTACCCGTATCAGGCGATGCTCGCGATTGCATCTGACGCGGATCACGTGACACTGCGCAAGTTTAATGTTGTTCACGAGTTTTTGAATACAAAGGAAGACACCATGCTTGGACAGGGGTTAGGACTTGATGTGAGCGACAGTTTTTTTGCGTATAACGGCTCGAACAGTCCCGACATCATCGATATCAACCGCACGCCCCTGCGCGATGAGATGACCTTTTTTCGTGGCGTCTCGCGTCAGATGTATATGGGCAAGATTCTTCTTCACTACATGCGGGCGGGGTGGATTGACTCGTTTCACTCCATGGGTGATTATTCGCGCGTCGATTCGACAAAAACACTGTTCAAACGGAGTCAGGCAGAATATGCGATTGCCTATCTCTTGAAGCAGGGGATTCATCTCACGGTCACGATTGATCACGGCAATCAGAGCAATGTAGACAATTTTGGGGCGTACGGATACAAAGAAAATCCTTTTTTTGACTACCAACAAGGGGCGAATCCGTATTCACCCTATTATGTGGCAGATTTGATGCGAGAGATCGGCGTGCGTTTTGTGTGGCCTGATATCTATAACGGAAATTTCAGTATGAAAAGCATGCTGTTTCCGGTGCATCTACAAGACGGTCACACCATGTGGGGGTTTTGGCGGTATACAGGACGGCTCGTGCAAGGCGTGATCCACGGCAAACTCTACAATCTACGGTGGGAAAATGAGTGGAATCCACGCGATCTGTACAAGCAGTTGTCGAAGCGTCATTTGCAAGAGCTGGTTCGCTCGCACGGGTATGCGATCGTCGCACAGCATTTGGAGGGCAATGCGGATGCGTTTGTCCTGCCAACCAGTGCTATTGAGGCGCTTACGCGACTTGCACATGAGCAAGATCGCGGCAAAATTTTGGTGGCGCGCACCAGCCGACTGCTTATGTACAATCTCGTATCACAGTACCTGCAATTTCATACGATGTACGCAAGAGGTGTCACGACGGTCGATATCACGCGCGTAAACGATCCTGTGGATGGAGCGTTTATTCCGACGCTTGTTCAATTGCACGGAATAACGTTTGACGTGCGCGACCCTAACCAAGTGATTTTGTGTGTTCATGGAAAGCCAGTGCCAGAAAACTGGATCAAACGCTCGGCGAACTCGATCGGCATTGTGTGGTTTGCGCCAAACTACACCAATTATGCGGTGGGAAGTTGAGTGTAAAAGCGAAAATTTTGTGGGAGTTTGAGGAAGATCGCGCGTAGTCGTTGACAGGCTGTTTCTCACCCATCATAATGTGAGAAATCACTGGTTGAGACGGGCAAGTTTCAGGGGGTGTGAGCGTGGTACCCGAACACTTTATCGAGTTCGACCCTGTTCACCGGCAGGATCGCCGAGGGCGCTTCTTTATTTTGTCTGGCCCTTCTGGTGTCGGCAAGAATACATTGCTGGCAAAGGTGCTGACCGAACTGCCGTGGATGTATTACGTGCCTTCTGCGACAACGCGTGCAATGCGGCCTGGAGAGTATCAATTTCACCCTTATGTGTTTTTAAACACAGAAGAGTTCGAGGATTTGATTGCAAAAGGGCAGTTTCTTGAGTGGAAGAGAATCCACAATGCGAGTTATTACGGGACACATCGCCCGACGATTGAACATGCCATTGAGCAGGGATATGATTTGATCACAGATATGGATGTGCTGGGATGCGCTGATGCAGTGGCTGCCTTTCCAGAAGATACGTATACGATTTTTATCACGCCGCCCAATCTGAATGTTTTATCCGATCGACTGTTGTCGCGGGATGCGGATGAGGCGGCTGTTTCTCAACGGTTAAAACGTGTGGAACTTGAGATGGGCCATATGAACAAGTACGACTACGTTCTCGTCAATGACGACCTTGAGGTCAGTGCGCAACAACTCAAGGAATTGTTGCGCGAAAGCCTCGTTTCGATCAAACGAAAAGGATCGGTCGTAAAAACCATGCCTTGACTAGACGGTTTAAAAGAAAGACGAGTCTCAAGATGATCAGACGAGCGTTACGCGGTGGGTTTTCATCCACGCGTTGATTTGAATAATATAATCAAATAATTGCGGGGTTGCCATGATTTGCCCAAACCAGGGTTCATGCTCAAGGCGGCCCCGACTTTTTTCCAAAGTCTGTCTCAATGCGGATACGTCGATTAAATCAAGCACAGGCGATGAGGCGTCGGCGAGAATTGCTTCGACGCGTGCCCGAGTCCCTTCCAGATACGCCGGATGAGCGGTGGATGGATAGGGACTTTTTTTTCGGTAGACGACGTCGTACGGGAGAATGTCTTCTGCCGCCTTGCGAAGAATTGCTTTGGGCGTGCCGTTGAGACTTTTTAGAAACCACGGGATATTCCAGACATACTCGATCAGGCGGTGATCACAAAACGGGACGCGCACCTCGAGCCCGGCAGCCATGCTCATGCGATCCTTGCGTTCGAGCAGCGTGGGTAAAAAACGAGTCAAGTTCAAATAGCTAATCTCGCGAATGCGCGCTTCTTGTTTGTCTTCGCCATAGAGGCGGGGCACCTCTTTGATGGCGTCCGAGTAACGCTCTGCGACGTATGCAGTTGGATCAAGTTTGCCTGCAAGCGCTGGATGAAAATAGCGGATGCGATCGGCAAGGCGGCGCGACCACGGAAAGGTATTGTCACTCAGCACCTCAGGGCGATGAAACCAAGGATAGCCTCCAAACACTTCGTCAGCCGCTTCGCCAGAGAGTGCCACGGTCGCATTTTTCTTGATTTCCTGGCAAAAGAGAAGCAGCGAGATATCGATGTCGGCCATTCCCGGAAGATCGCGCGCGGCGAGCGGTTGTAAAAGGTGTTTAAGCAAATCGTCTGTATCTAACACGATATCGTGGTGTACCGTCTGCAAGAATTCTGCGACGCGCGCAACCCAAGGTGCATCGCGCCCTGTTTGAAACGCATTTGCTTCAAAATGTTCATCCATGCCGATAAAGTCGACAGAGTACGTGTGCAGTGTTTCTTTACCGTTTTGTTTGAGTGCTCGTGCGGCAAACGCGCTGACGATGCTTGAATCAAGGCCGCCCGAAAGCAGAGTGGCGAGTGGTACGTCTGACACCAACTGGCGCGAGACGGCATCTTCGAGCAGATCGCGAACGTGTTGTGCGGTGGTCTTAAAATCGTGCTCATGCGGTTTGCTTTCAAGACGCCAATACGTATGCTCTGATGTGTGTTCACGGGTATGCAGCACAAAGGTTCCTGGCCGCACTTCGTTGATGTGTTTGAAGACGGCGAGTCCCGGCGTGCGCGCGGGACCGATAAAGCAGAGTTCCGCCAATCCTGTCGCATCCACTTCTGGCGGGATGGCGGGATGCGCAAGGATTGCCTTGATCTCGGAACCAAACGCGAAGATGCCATCGCGCTTTGCGAAATAGAGCGGCTTGACTCCGAGGCGATCGCGGGCAAGAAACAGGGTTTGCTCAGCCTCGTTCCAAATGCCTATGGCGAAGATGCCGTTTAACTTCTCGACGCATGCAGGCCCCCACTCCATGTACGCGAGCAAGACAAGTTCTGTATCAGAACGCGTCTGCAAGGTGTGTCCGCGCAAAAGCAGTTCGCTGCGCAACTCATCCATGTTATAGAGTTCGCCATTGTACGTGATACAATAATCAGAGTGAAAAAGGGAACGTACCATGGGCTGAATGCCGCCTTCTGGATCAATGACGATCAGACGGCGATGAGCAAATGCGGCGTGTTCGGAGAGATAGATGCCACTTGCGTCAGGCCCGCGGCAGACGAGGGTTGCACCCATCGCTTCGACGATTGCTTGCTGCTGTTCGCGATGACCCGAAAAATCGATATACCCAGCGATTCCGCACATACGTGTTGACCCCTCCGTAGATCAAGATAGACGGTGATATGGCGCTCACGCGCTGCGCCGTTATTTCGAGATAGACTCTAGGCTATGCGATGGAGCCTCACTTGGTGATAGTCGGTAACACGGCGCTCACGCGCGACGGTCTGCGGAAAAATATCGCCTGCGCCGTCATTTCGGGATAAGTGGATCGAGAGATGAGGATTTTTTCGTGAGAGATGACGAAATTTCACAGATGAATGAAGAGAAGGCGCGACACGAAACCTTTATGCGTGCGTCCATACGGTGTGCAAAGAGGGCGGCGGCGTGGGGGGAAGTGCCGATCGGGGCGGTCGTCGTCAATGCGCGCGGGGAGATTGTTGGAGAAGGTTTCAATCTTCGTGAGCACTTGAGTGATCCGACAGCTCACGCGGAGTTGATTGCGCTGCGCGCGGCGACACATCGAAGCGGTGACTGGCGACTTTACGGCTGTACACTCTATGTCACCGTCGAGCCGTGTTTGATGTGCGCGGGAGCTATTGTTCAAAGCCGCATTGAGCGTGTGGTGTTTGGCGCGGACAGTCCCAAAAGCGGCGTGCTTGGGAGCCTGTCAAATGTCTATGCGATCCAGGGCATGAATCATTATCCACACGTTACCGCTGGCATTTTGGCAGAGGAGTGTGGTACAATCGTAGAGCAGTTCTTTTCGCGTCGCCGAAATGCTGAGGCGTGATATAGAACCCTTGCGGAGAGATGTCCGAGTGGTCGAAGGAGCTCGCCTCGAAAGCGAGTAGTCCTTTACGGGGCTCGTGGGTTCGAATCCCACTCTCTCCGCCATTTTTATGTGGGCGGGGTATGGCGTGAGTCTCAGCGCCCATCTCCTCGGGCCCTGCGCAGCGAACGCCTCCGAAAGGTGTCAGGTCCTGACGGAAGCAGCACTAAGGAGTGCCGTTCGGGTGCCGCAGTTTGCCTGGGAGGTGGCGCTGAGAGTCGCGCCATTTTGGGATGAGGACGGGGTGTTTAATGTATCTCGCGCTATACCGGACATGGCGACCTCAGCGCTTTGATGAAGTAGTCGGCCAGCAGGCTGTCGTTCGTACGCTTAAAAACGCATTGCGCGCAAATCGTTTGGCGCATGCCTACCTGTTTGCGGGACCGCGCGGAACGGGAAAGACGAGCCTTGCCAAAATTCTCGCAAAAGCGGTCAACTGTGAACATTCCGTGGACGGAGAGCCGTGTAACTCGTGCGCTGCATGCATCGGCATTACACAAGGGTCGATTGTCGATGTTGTGGAGATGGATGCGGCGTCCAATCGCGGTGTCGATGAGGTTCGCTCCGTACTCGAGCAGGTGCGCTATGCGCCGACGGCTGTTCGCTATAAAGTCTACATCATTGACGAAGTGCACATGCTCACAACGGAAGCGTTCAACGCACTTTTAAAGACACTCGAAGAGCCGCCGGCCGAGTGTCTCTTTCTGTTGGCGACGACGGATGTGATCAAGGTGCCAGCGACCATTGCGTCGCGGTGTCAGCGCTTTGATCTCTCTCGCGTTGCAAGTGACTTGGTGGTTGCCCGCCTGCGCGAGGTTGTAAAAAGTCTCAACAAGGACGTTGAGGACGCGGCGCTCTGGATGATCGCGCGCGTGACAGATGGTGGAATGCGTGACGCCTTGAGTTTGCTTGATCAATTGCTGTCCTATGAAGACGGGCGCGTGAATGTCGAGTCGGTTGCAGAGATCATCGGCGGCATTCACAGCGAGCGCGTGGGGCGGCTGATTGGGGCGCTTTTGCGAGGCGAACCTTCCCTTTTTTTGGCGGAGCTCTCGGAACTCTGGGAGCTTGGCGTCGACGCGTCACAGCTCTTGGGTGAGCTGGTTTCTTATGTTCGGGATGCCATTCACTTGGCGCTTGGCGTAGAAGGGGCCGATGCCAGCACGCGTGTTCACTACGATCCGACGTTCCCGGTGGTGGTGCAGCAAACGGATGGCGGTACTCTGTTGCGGATGCTCGAAGCGCTTGCGCTTGCGCAGTCGGAGATTCGCCATCAGGCGCAGGCGCGCGTTTATTTCGAAGTGGTTCTGCTCTCGTTGCTGCCAGAAGCGACCGTCGAGTCGACGGCGACGGTTCAAGGAAGCGAGGTTCGCGGCGCACCGTCTGTGGAAGAGGGTGAAGTGGTGCGCCTTAAAGAGGAGATTCGCGCGCTCCACGCGCGCGTCGCTGCACTTGAACAAGCTTCTTTGCGTCGCACTGGGGTGAGCGACCGTGGTATCTCATCTCCTGCGGGCGCCTCGCCAAAGATGCGCGCGGCACCCCCTGTGTCTTCTTCAAGCCCTGAGATGCGTGCGCGTGGGGAGTCGCAGTCGAATGGAGGCGATCGCTTCTCTGCAGAGTTGCGTGATAATGCAGTAGAGGCGTCCTACACGGTGTATGCTACACCTCCGGAGAGCGCGGTGAGTGACGCAGGCGGTGAGGGTGATCTGGCGCTTTTGAAGCGGATTCAGGCGGATTGGAATCAGATTCTTGACGCAGTGCGCGAGATTCGTGTGCAGACGCGCGCGTGGTTAGCGGATGGCCGCCCAGAAGAACTGGTCGGAAACACGATCTACGGGCGCTATGCACATGCGCTTCACGCGAGTCACGTAATGAAGCAGGTCAATCTCGATTTGATAGAGGATGTGCTTGCCAAACGCTATCAACGCAAACTTCGCTATGTGGCGATCAGCGAGGATGAGTGGCGGAAGCGTTTGCCAAAAGCAGAGGAGGCGAATGACGCACCTCCGCCGTCCAGTCGGGAAACGTGGGTTGAAAAAGTGGTAGAATGGTTCGGAGAAGACGCCGTGAAGATTGTTGATGAATAAAAAGGAGTGCGCACGATGAAAAATATGAACCAATTGATGAAGCAAGCGAAAAAATTGCAGGAAGATATGGCGCGCGCGCAAGAAGAACTGGGAACGCAGATTGTGACGGGTTCAGCCAGCGGCGACGCGGTGCAGGTGGATATGAATGGTCACAAAAAAGTGAGCGCGGTACGCATCAAGCCGGAAGTCGTCAATCCTGAAGATGTGGAACTGCTGGAGGATCTCCTGCTGACGGCGCTTCAGGACGCGGAGCGGAAAGCGGATGCGCTGGCGGAAGCGCATGTCGGCAAATATACCAAAGGTTTGAATCTTCCCGGGTTATTCTAAGGTGTACAGCTTCCCGACACCGCTTGCCAACTTGATTGAGCAGTTGGGCTCTCTCCCGGGCATTGGCCCAAAATCTGCACAGCGTCTTGCTTTTCATCTTGTCGCAGAGTCGCAGGAGCGCATTGAACAATTTGTGGAAGCGTTAGTCCAGGCGAAAGAAAAGCTGCAGACGTGTTGCGAGTGTTTTGCGCTCTGTGACGGAGAGCGTTGCGAAGTTTGTGCGGATGGAGAGCGCGATCAGGAAACCTTGTGCGTTGTTCAGGATACGCGCGATGTGTTTGCGCTTGAGCGCATGAATGCGTATCGCGGACTCTATCATGTCTTGGGCGGAGTGATTTCGCCGCTTGACGGGGTTGGTCCCGATCAACTTCATCTTCGCCCGCTGCTTGAGCGATTGAAGCGCGCGACGATTCGTGAGGTGATCCTTGCGACGAGCACCACAATGGAGGGCGAGGCGACAGCTCACTATCTGGCAAAACTTCTGCGCGGCGTCGAGGAGTTGCGAGTGACGCGAATTGCGCACGGCATACCGATCGGCGGTGATCTTGAATACGCGGATGATCTGACGCTTGCGCGCGCGCTAGAGTATCGCCACGAAATGGCCTGATGAACGGAATCGATCTTCTTTTTGAAAGTATGGCGCAAGTTTGCGTCATACTTTTTTTTTGTCTGACTATACTCTACTAACCCGATTGCTAGGGGACTTCACGGAAAAGCAAATCGAGAGGGGCTGTGGGTATGGCAAACGAGTCGAAAAAAATGATTGATCCTCACCAGGATCTTTTGGAGGAGATCGCAGTTGCGAAGGAACAACTGCACATTGCGCGTGAACACTTTGACTATGCGGACGGACAGGATGCGGTGGACGATGCAATCTACCTCTTGTCTGCGGCAGAAATGAGGTATGAGGGACTTTTGCGCATTGCCAAGCATCGCGGATTGATGGTTGACGAAAAAGGGCGCGCCTTGGTGACGTTGCAGCGTCCGTTTGGGCGGGAGCGTTTCGTGGAATCTGCGAATCCTGGCGGAGCGAGTTTTGTGAACATGGATGAGGCGGGATACAGAGAATCGGGACTTTAAAAAAGGTGTAATGGAGGGCCTTTATGCCAGCGTATCAAATCTGGTTGCTTCTCGCGGGAGGGGTGGTACTCATTCTGCTTTTGCGCAGTGTGTATCATGATCCGGCGCGTTATGTGGTGGGACTGCTGAAAAACATCATCCTCGGCGGCGCGGTATACGTCCTTGTCAACAACACATTGCGCACGCATGGATTTCACATACCGCTGAATTGGGGGACGATTGCCGTCACAAGCGTTCTCGGCGTTCCTGGGATCGCGGCGCTCGCGGTGATCGATCACTGGATGCTATAGTCTCTAGACGCGCAGAAAACGGTTCATCAGCCTACCGATAAGCGGTAGGTGGACGAGTTCATCCAGTGTCGACGCCTTGAGAAAAATCGTCGCCAGGAGATAAATTGGCGCCCCGAGCGCGAGCCCGACGAGCAGGATCGTGAGTGCCAGCAAACGTGAGTGATCGAGTGTCAGCGCGTGGGCAACCATATAGCCTACACGCTCCACGCCGTACAACCACACGCCAAAGACAAGCGTTGCGAGAAAGGGCCTGACGCTCAGTTTCACGTAGGAGATACGCTGCAAAGAGATGCGGCGAATCAGCGCCATATTAAGCCATGAGGACAGAGCGTACTCGGCGATGCTCGCATAGGCGGCGCCTACAATTCCATACAGCGGGATGAGCGTGAGGTTTAAACCGAGTTTTAGGATTGCGCCAGCCGCCATGTGAACGACAGGACGATAGAATGCATTGTATCCCTGCAGGATATAGGTTGTAACCAATTCCAGTCCTGAGAGAACGACGATGATGGAGGTGGCTTTTATCAGTGTGACACCGTCCGTCCCGCGAAACAGCGCAATGTCAATTGGGCGCGCCATCATAAAGAGTACGGCGCACGCGGGCAATGCGATGAGTGTTGTCATGTGGAGTGCCTGGTGCAGACGCGTACGCGTCAGTGCGGGGTTGCGCAGTGTGACGCTCTCTGAGATGGCGGGCAGCGCGGATGTGCCGATCGCCGTTGCGAACGAGAGGGGTAGCTGGATTAAACGGAGCGCCTCGCCTGAGTAAACACCGTATTGTGAAAACGCGTTTACAAGCGTGGCGCCGCTTGCGACGAGTACGCGAGGAACGGTCCATCCGTCGATCGATTGTGAGATCGGCAAGACAAGTGTTCCCAGTGTGATCGGCAGGGACATCGCAAAGAGATCGCGCAAGACGGAGCGCGCGCGCAGTGTCGATTTTTTGAGGTGGGGTAGGCGGCGGAGGGTTTCCCTGCGCATTTTTTTTACGGATTGCAAAAGCAACATAAATCCTGCAATTGCGCCGGCTGTCGCGCCAAACGTGGCGATCGCGGCGGTCGCGGAAGGACCTGCCCCCATCTTTACGGCGATGATAAGCGCCACAAGAACGACAATGACGCGCGTGATCTGCTCGACGACTTGCGATGCGCCGGATGGCTTCAGTCGAAAATTTCCTTGGAGGTAGCCGCGTTGCGCGCTCATCAGAGGCAGTAACAGGAGCGCTGGCGCGAGTGCGCGAATCGCAGGAATGGCGGCGATGCGCATGGCGTCTCCCGGAACCGAGAGCCCGACGAGGTAGGGACCGGCAAACCACATGATGAGAAATGCGGGGATGCCAAGGAGCATCAGAAAGCGGCCCACAATGCTGAACATGTGGCTGGCTTCACGAAGCTTTCCTTGTGCGACAAAGTCGCTGATCGATTTTGACAAAGCGAGCGGGAAACCGGCTGTCGATAGGGTGATCATGACCGTATAGAGAGGATAGACAAGTTGATATAATCCGAGCGCGTAATTGCCGATCAGGTTTTGCATCGGGACGATCAGCGCGATTCCAAGCATTCGGGAAATGAAGACGGCGCTTACCATGGATGACGCTCCGCGGCGAAATTTCGTTTCATCCGAATCGGGCCTCATCCATGTTCCTCCTAAAACGCATGATCACCTCAGTATACCACAGCTTGTACTTCAACCTTTGTGGCACTCCTCCTCTTTGCTTCATAGGGTATAGGCGATAGCCACCCGTACCCTCGTATAAATGGGTCGCTAGAGAGGTATACTGGTTGATAGACCTCAGACGAGGAGTCGGCGCATGATGGAAGAAGAACAACGCTGTTTGATTTGCGAAGCGCGCGTCCGTGAAGGGATCGTTCTGCTTGGACACACGATCTGCGCAGATTGTGAGCAGGAGATGATTCACACGGAAGTAGACGATGAGTTGTACGCTTATTTTGTCGAGAGGCTGCGTACCTTGTGGTTTGAATTGACGCTGCGCACGGAGACAGGGACGCCATGATGCGCCTGTCTGACTCTACGCTGAAACGAAGTGATCCTGCACACTGTGGCAGGATTTTTTCTTGTTCAGGGCGAATGATAGGGGTATGAACACGTACGGAGACAAGAGTCAATTGCGCATGCCGATTGTAGAGGCACTGCTTCAGCACATGGGAGCGGAGCGCATGAGTGCGCACGTGCCAGGCCACAAATCGGGCAAAAGGCTTGATCCGCTGATGGATGCGCTGGCAGGCCAAGCCTATTTACTTGATTTTACGGAACTTCCTGGTTTGGATGATTTGCATCGCCCCGCTGGAGCGATTGCTGAGGCGCAGCGCCTGGCGGCGCTTGCGTTTGGCGCGGATGACACCTATTTTTTAGTCGGCGGCAGTACAGCCGGGAACCTGGCGTCGCTCTTATCCGTCTTAGAGGTGGGGGATGTTGCGCTCGTCGCGCGGCACGCCCATCAATCCGTGTGGAACGGTCTCGCCCTCGCCCGCGCGCAGGGTGTAATCATTGAACAGGAACAAGACGACGTGACGACGCTTTGCGATGTAAAGAGGGCGCTTGCGCAATATCCGAACGCCCGGCTGATTGTGCTCACGAGTCCGAACTATGACGGCGTGACATCTGCTGTGGAGGCGATCGCGCACACCGCGCACGGGCGCGGGTGTCTTTTGATGGTGGATGAGGCGCACGGCGCACATTTTGGGTTTTCGCCCGCCGTGCCGCGTTCTGCGCTCCAGATGGGCGCGGATCTTGTCGTTCAAAGCACGCATAAGATGTTGACATCCCTTACACAAACGGGAATGTTGCACCTGAAAGGAACGCGCGTCTCAAGGCATCGCGTGCAGGCGATGTTGCGCGTCGTTCAGTCCTCGTCTCCATCCTATCTGTTGCTGGCGTCGCTTGATGCGGCGCGCAAATGGGTGATGGAAGAGGGAAGCGCGCAGATCGGGCACATGGCAGGCGAGCTTCAAGATGCTATGTCCCTGTTGAACAAAGAGTTTGCTACGATCGTTCAGGGGGAAGGGGGGGGAACGCGCGATCCCTTTAAGTGGCAGGTGATTGCAGATTCGTTTCACTGCACAAGTCTTGAATTGCGACAAGCATTGGAGCGGGAATTTGGAATTTACCCTGAGAAACACGACGCGTCGCATGTCTTGTTGGCATGGTCACCCGCCAGTGCGCAGCGCGATGTGGAGCGCGTGGTAAAGGCGCTGCTTACGCTGCGAAAACGTGCGCGCACAGATGTCCCCCCATCGTCTGCGGTGTGTCGCATCTACGAAGCGGTCGGTGCGGTTCTTCATGAGGCCATCGTGCCATATCCGCCGGGGATTCCTCTTCTTTTTGCGGGGGATTGTCTGACAGAGGATGTGGCGCGTGCGGTCGAACGGTTGTGGCGGGCTGGGGTCGTGATCGACGGCATCCACGCAGCGGACGGCCGGGTCTTTTCAATTCAGGAGGTGCGCGCGTGAGCGGGCGAGGGTGGTTTATCACGTTTGAAGGCATTGACGGCGCGGGGAAATCGACGCAGGTTGATCGATTGTGTAACAGACTGCGCGCATGGGATGTGCGTGTGACCTGCACGCGTGAACCGGGTGGGACGCCGATTGGTGACCGCATTCGCGGGCTCTTGCTTGATCCGTCGAGTTCTATGCAGCTTGTTACAGAAGCGTACCTGTATGCAGCATCGCGCGCGGAACACGTGCGGTCTGTGATTCGACCAAGATTGACGGATGGGGAACTGGTGATTAGCGATCGCTTCGTTGAGGCGAGCATGGCGTACCAGGCAGAAGGGGAATTGACGGTTGATCATATTGCGAGGCTTAATGAGATCGCGCTGGATGGTCTGGAACCAGACTTGACGGTTCTGATTGATCTGCCGGTTGCGCGTGCCCGCGAGCGGCTGACGCGGACAGGAAATGCCGCAGACCGACTTGAGCGGCGTGATGATCTTTACTTTGAACGAGTTCGTAGCAGACTGTTGCAGATTGCTGCAGATCACCCAGATCGCGTTATGGTTTTTGACGGCGAGATGGACCCTGCTGAACTTCATGAAGCGATCTGGCAACAAGTGAAAGCACGCGTCGAAATCATCCGGGAGGAGCGATGAAAGATGCAACTGATCTACGCCATTGTTCAAGATAAAGATGTGCAGCGACTGAACGACCAACTCGTAAAAGCGGGTGTTCGAGCGACGAAGTTGGCGTCGACAGGTGGATTTTTACGCGCGGGAAACACCACATTTCTCATCGGAGTGGAAAACGATCAGGTTGACCGCGTGCTGGAACTGATTCGGCAGAGTTGCCGTGCACGCGAGCAATTGGTGACGCCACTTTCGCCTCTTGGCAATCAGGTGGAATCTTACGTGTCCTACCCTGTATCCGTACAGGTGGGTGGCGCGACGGTATTTGTGGTGCCTGTTGACCGGTTCGAGCAGTTTTAGGCGGGTGGGGGATCCATGAAGATTGAAACCCGATCGGGGCGCACTCTGCGCATGCCGTCAGCGCGCCCCGGCGACGCAGTGGAGCGGGTGACGGCGCGCGAGGATCCTTTCATGATGAAACTCGCGCAAGAAGAGGAGCGCAAAGCGCGCGAAGTGTGGGAGCGTCTATTGGCGGATGTAGAATCCCGTGGGCGCGTCTTTGTGGATCACCCGTCTGTCGCGACGTGTGCAGCCTACCGTGACGCGATGAGAGCGCTTGTGCGCCACGGCGTTTCAAACGCCCTGCGCCTGCGCACACAAATCATTCACGACACGCGCGGACGCCAGCAGGTGCACGCGGTGGTTGAACAAATTGACCAAGCGCTTGTAGAATTGATGGAAAAGGCGCTTGGGCAAAACCTCACGCGAATTGAGATTTTGACGCGCGTGGATGAGTTGCGCGGATTGGTGATCAGTCTCGCACTCTAGCAAGGGGCGTTTTTTCAGCGACCGCTTGTGAGAGCATCGCGCTGTGAAGGGAATCTTCAGATGGACCAGGATGATTTTTTACAGACACTGCAGGCTGCGCGAATGCAAGGCAAATTGCATCACGCCTATCTTCTCACGCAGAATTCAGAGCAGGCATTGCGTGAAACGGCGCAAAAGGCGATGGCAACGCTCACGTGTGAGCGCGGAGTGATCGCGGGGTGCGAAGAGTGCGCTGAGTGCATAAGGCGTGTTTCAGAAAACCTCCCTTATGTAACGTGGCTTGAGCCGGATGGCAGTTCACTTAAAATCGCCCAAATGAGAAACGCCATGCAGAGGGATCAGACTAAACTGCCTGCCGGTGCGCTGGCGCTTGTCTTCTTTGAACAGGCGCAGCGAATGACCGTTGAAGCGGCTAATTCAATTTTAAAGTGGATCGAGGAGCCTCACGCACAGCGTGTTTTTTTTCTGCTTACAACATCGCCTTATGCACTCCTGCCAACCATTCGTTCACGTTGTGTGTTGATTCGCCTCAGCGATTCACTGCAGAATCAAGAGGGGCCGTCCAGTGAGCGGTTTGCGGAGCTTGAAGCGGCAGTGCTAGAATTAGTTGAACTGTGCAAAACCAAACCGCATCGCGCATGGCATTTTGCAAATGACCGCGTGGCAAAACTCCGGATAAAACCAGAGGAAATGCCCGTTTTTTTTGATCGAGTGACTGCCTCATTTCGCGCGTTGTCTCGCGAGCAAACGCAGAATCATCCAGTGTTATTGGCAGGGGGGGATCTTACGACAGGGGCGACCCATGGCGCCGATGGCCTTCGCCGCGCACGCTCCTACGCGCAGTGTGCATTGCTTTTTTCTCACGCGCGCAGGCGTTTGTCCCACCATGTCAATGGAATTTCACTTTTGGAAGTGACGCTCATGGATGTAGCTGACGTTCTTCGCAGGTGAAGACGGCGGTCTATGTCAAAAGGAGGTTCCTGTGGATCAACAACGCATCGCCGTGAGGGTTCAACTCTTGCAAGAGCGCATCGAACAATTGCAGAGTGAGCTTCAGGAACTTTTACTTGTCGTACATGATTTGGCTACTGAGAATCAACGACTGTCACTAGAAAATGCCCATCTTCACGAGCGCGCAAGAATATACATTGATAAGCAGCCTGCGATCGAAGGTGAGGCCATGCACTATCTGCGCCAGCTCTATGAAGAGGGTTTCCACATCTGCAATGTGAATTACGGTTCACTGCGAAAGGGCGATTGTCTATTCTGTCTGCAAGGATTAGAACGCGCGTGACCGTTTTGGACGACGAATAAAGATCAGTGAGGATGGGTCATGGAGAATAGCATGCCGGGCGTACTCTATGTGGTTCCAACGCCAATTGGCAATTTGGAAGATATGACGTTGCGCGGGCTGCGTATACTGCGTGAGGTCGATTTTATCGCGGCTGAAGACACAAGGCATACCCGCAAGTTGCTTTCGCACTTTGAGATTGCGCCAGACGAACTCTTTTCCTACCATCAACACAATGTGAAAGGCTCCTCTGAGCAAATTGTGGCGCGGTTGCGGGAAGGAAAATCGGGGGCGCTCGTCTCAGATGCAGGTATGCCTGGAATCTCTGATCCTGGGGCAGAAATGATCCGTGCGTTGCTTCGCGAGTCGCTTCCGTTCATCGTTTTGCCAGGCGCCAGTGCGAGTTTGACGGCGCTTGTGGGTTCTGGTCTGGAGACAGGGAACTTTCGCTTTGGCGGGTTTTTTCCGCGCGAGAAAAAAGAACAGGAACTGCTTGTCGAGCATTTGCGCAACGACGGCGCAACGACGATCTTTTATGAATCACCGCACCGCATTCGCGCGACCCTTCAAGTATTGTACGAAGGCGTGGGTAATCGCCGGTTTGTCCTTGCGCGCGAACTGACAAAGCTTCATGAGCGATATGTGCGGGGACTGCTTGGCGATGCGCAAAGACTTTTGTCTGAGGACGATGAACGCGGCGAGATTGTATTGCTGCTTGAGGGCTGCCAAGAGAAGGATGGGACTGACGAAGAGCGCCTTACAGAAGACCAGATCAGGTATCGCGTAGGGCGACTCGCGGCGGCAGGCATTCCCGCAAAAGAGGCGATGCGAATGGTGGCAAAGGAGGCGGGACTGTCGCGGCGCGAGGTGTATCAGGCACTTCTCAACGATGCTGGCGATGAACCCTGAATCCTTGATCTCTCTTTAACGTGTTCGCGTTGAGCCGTCGACTAAAGGTGAAAGAATCCCCTTGTGTCTTGTCGCACAACCTTTATAAGAGCGCCGCTTTGCAGGCGTCATACATGAAAGCTGCACTCGCGGCGCTTATAAGACACAAAGGACACGGTTATGCCTTTTGCATTTCGGCAATGCATGAGGGACAGATATTTTTTCCGCGAAAATGCACGATGTTGTCGGCCTGACCACAAAAAATGCACGCCGGCTCGTACTTTTTTAAAACGATGCGGTCGCTGTCAACATAAATCTCTAATGCGTCTTTTTCGGCGATTCCGAGCGTTCTTCGCAACTCGATCGGAATGACCACACGGCCAAGTTCATCAACTTTTCTGACGATACCAGTGGATTTCATCATGTGAAATCCTCCTCCCCCGAATCGTCTAACCCCAAAAACATAACGGCGTTTCACAGAATTGCCGCTCCACACGCAAACCGCTTGGATTCGTTGTAGAGAGTCGGTCATCTTCTATAAAACGCGGATTATTTTTATCTATAAGAACGTCATTTTGGCAGAATGTGGTGTGACACATTGGCCAACCATTCTGCAAAAGGCTCACTAACTAGTAAAACTCTACCATACAGAGACGAATCTGCGCAAGATCGCGTTTTGCGCAGAAATGGATAAATAAGGCGCCAAATTCAGCACGCAGGCCGTGCATCATGCATAGATTGCCCTGATTGCGTCGAATCAAGCAGGGGGTCGTGATCTTGTCATTGATTGCAACATGGCTTGGCTTCGCGTGTGTTGATTCCTGTACCGCTCTTGTCTCATATGTGAAGAACCAGGCGTTCCCCCATCCACTCGGAGAGGCGGAGGAGCGGGACTGTCTGCTGCGCATTGGGCGCGGCGAAGAGGACGCATACCATAAACTGGTGGAACATAATTTGCGTCTTGTTGCATTTATCGCAAAGAAATTTCGCGATTCTGGTGTCGATGAGGATGACATGATTTCGCTTGGGACAATCGGATTGATCAAAGCAGTCAAAAGTTTTCGGCCGGATGCGGGCACGAAATTCGCAACGTATGCAGCGCGATGCATTGAAAATGAAAATTCAATGCCATTATGTGTGCGGAAATCGATGGAAGGCATCGAGCATGAACTATTTTCGCAGATTTTTCGCAGATGCGATTGATATATATTACGAATTGATTACAAGAAAATCTATCGATATCTGTATAGAAACCTCATTGACAAAGATTATGAAACTCACGTATGCTCCGTTTATGAAAAGGATTTCATGAATTTTCATCACGAGTGAGCGGGGGTGAATCGTCGCGAAAATTACGATACGAATGGTCGCTGAGCATGCGGGCGTTTCTGTTCCAACCGTGTCTCGCGTATTGAATTCGCCAGAACGCGTTCGCGAGGAAACCAAACAAAAGGTTCTTGATGTGGTTCGCACGCTCGGGTTCTATCCAAATGAGAATGCCCGGCGGTTGCGAACGCAAGAGGTTCAGGCGATTGGTGTGATTGTCCCGCAAATTCGAGATTTCTTTTTTAGTGAGATTTATAAAGGCATGTCTGAGGCGGCTGAGACTGCGGGCGTGCAGATCTTTCTTCACGACGCGCTACAGCGCCAAGAGCGTCTGTATGAGGGCTTTCCGCTTTTAAAAAGCAAAGGGTGTAACGGGATTATCCTTGTGAGCGCTTACGTGTCTCGTGATTTTGAAACGTTGATCAGCAGGGCGGGCATTCCGGTGGTTCTTGCGCTTACCGAGAGTGAGACAGGAGCGATTCCTGCGTTTAAGGTGGATGATGTTCAGGCGTCCTTCGACGCCGTTGCGCACCTGATTACGAGAGGGCATCGAAGGATCGGGATCATTTCCGGACCGGATGAAGATCCGACGGCGGGGCGTAACCGGTTACAGGGCTACCAAGCTGCATTGCGGCACTACGACATTCCACTTGACCCATCGTTGATTGCGTATGGTGCATTCCGCTTTGAACACGGTTACGAGGGTATGAGTCAGCTCCTTTTGCGACAGGGAGACGAACCGCTCACCGCCGTATACGCAGTGAGCGACGAGATGGCCGTGGGCGCTGCGCGCTGTCTGTATGACAGGGGAATGCGTGTGCCAGAGGATGTCTCAGTTGTCGGGTTTGACAACATACGACTGGCGAGCCTTGTGACGCCGACGCTTACGACGGTGGCTCAGCCGTTCGAAGAGATTGGTTCTGAAGCGGTTGTGACGCTTCTTGATATGATTCGCAAGAACTCCACCGAACAGCAAAAAGGAACGCGCTATCTGCCGCATCGAATTGTGACGCGCGAGTCGACACGTTTTTACGCCTACGATTCATCGTAGGCAGCGGTGTGCGCACTGCAGAGATCAATCATAAAAGGGGGAACTTTGTTTTTATGAAAAAATCCATCAAGGCTGGTTTTGCGGTTTTGACCGCGAGCGCATTGTCGCTCTCAGGACTCGCAGTACAATCATCGTTTGCGGCCGTCAAACACACCGCCGCCCCGGTTACGATTGTCTGGTACGCGGGAACGATTTCTGGAAATGGTCTGCGCGCTGACGTGATCAGTCACTTTGAAAAGCTGTATCCAAACATTCACGTCAAAGTGGTCGCAGAACCGAACAACACAGACACGACGCGCGCGCAGCTCATCTCACAGATTTCGGGCGGCGCGACATCACCGGATGTCTATCTCGGCGACGTGATCTGGCCAGGCCAGTTCGGCTCGATGCACCTCGCGCTTCCTCTGAACAAATATTTGCCGAAGTCGTTCTTCAACCAATTTGCACCGGGCCTGATCGCAGGCGCGTCTTATAAGGGCAACGTGTACGGCTCGCCGTGGTTCCAAGACAGCGGCTTCCTGTACTACCGAAAAGACCTGCTCGCGAAATACCACCTCCCTGTCCCGAAAACGTGGGAAAAGCTTCAGCAAGAAGCGAAATTCCTCCTGAACAAAAAAGCGGTCAAGTACGGATTTGTCTGGCAGGGCGCTTCTTATGAAGGGTTGACCTGTGACTGGATGGAGTATCTGACGGATGCGGGCGGTCACGTGTTCAACGCCAAAGGCCAACCAGTGATGGATTCTCCTGCGGCACTCCACGCGCTCAACTTCATGCGCGGCCTGATCACCTCGGGTGTCTCGCCAAGAGCGGTCACGACCTTTACGGAGCCAAACACGATGAACCTGTTCAACGCGGGTCAGGCGGCGTTCCTTCGCAACTGGGATTACGCGTACACCAACTCGCAAACGAAAGGTCAGTCCAGCGTTATCGGCAAAGTCGGTGTGGCTCCACTGCCGACATTCGCAGGACACGGCACGGCGGGTTACGCGACAATCGGTGGATGGGATAACTACATCAACCCACACACAAAGCATCTTGCACAAGACTTGTTGTTTGTGAAATATCTGGCGAGTGTCCAGGGTGAGACGATTCTCGCGACAAAGGCTTCGGAGATTCCGACGAACAACGCGGTTCAGCACAATCCGGCGGTGCGCAGACTAAACCCTGTGCTCTCGATTGTCGCAGAACAGCACCTGATCGCGCGTCCAAGCCAGTCACCTTCGTACGCAAAAGTGTCGCAGGCGATTTACACGAACATCAACGCGGCGCTGTCTGGCCAGATGAGCACGGCGAACGCGCTGAAACAGGCGAATAGCCAGTTGGCATCTGCACAAAGCTCCTCGTCGCTCTAAGATCGGCGCTTGTGAGCGTCCGAGACGAGTCGAAAGGTTGACCCGGCGGCGTGCTGGAAGACCGTGTTTGTGCACTCGACAAAATCGCACACAAATAGAGTAAATGAAGCGAGGGGCAGAGGGTTTCGCTCTGCCCCTCAAGTGTTTCGCGCAGAGCGTTTAATGAGGTAAGGAGGCGTTAGTGTGCGGGTTAGTCGGCTGGAACGCAAGTATGCACTCGCAGGATACGCCATGTTGGCGCCTGCGCTTTTAATCATCGCACTCGTGACGATCTTTCCCATCGGGTATTCGGTGTGGATGAGTCTTAACAACATTTCTTCGACGTATTCAGGGTTCCAATTTTCCTTTGCGGGCTTTAGCAACTATGTCACCGTGTTTCACGCGCCGATCTTTTGGCAGTCTCTACTATTTACAGTCATGTATGCGGCGGTGACAGTCGTCGTTGAAATGGTGCTCGGACTTTTGGTCGCCCTCGCACTCAATCAACCGATTCGCGGGAGGGGCGTCGCGATTGCCGTCATGTTGGTGCCGTGGACACTCATTACGGTCATTTCTGCACAAATGTGGGGCTATATCTACAATGGAATCTACGGTGTCTTAAATGCGGTGCTCATGAGTCTTCATATCATCAATTCACAGGTGCTGTGGTTGGGCGCGCCAACGTCCGCCACAATTTCCATCATGATTGCGGACATTTGGAAAACGACGCCGTTTGTAACCATGATCTTGCTGGCAGGACTCCAGTTGATTCCGAGCGATCTTTACGAATCGGCAAAGATTGACGGCGCGACGGGGTGGCGCAGTTTTTGGCACGTCACATTCCCGCTGCTTCGGCCAAGCCTTGGCCTTGCGGCGCTGTTTCGCATTCTTCAAGCGTTTGGATTGTTCGATCTGCCGTTCGTATTGACAAACGGCGGCCCAGGAACGAGCACGGAACCTATTGCGATGCTCGCCTACAAGGCGATTTTCAACGATGGCAACTTTGGAACAGGGACTGCCGTTGCGGTATCCACCGTCGGCATCGTCATTCTTCTCGCGCTGCTTTCTTTAAAAGCGCTGCGTACACAGGTTGGTGAGATCGATTGAATAAAAACATTCAGCGCTTGCGCAAGTCGATTGGCTACATCGTTTTGGTCACCATGCTTTTGATCATTATCGCGCCCTTCTTTTGGATGGTGGATACCTCCTTCAAAACGAATCTGGACATCGGCAATTTCCCTCCGAGCTTTCTTCCGCATCCATTTACGTTCAGCCACTATACGCGCGCGTTCTCAAAATACGGGTTTGGGGTTTACTTCAGAAACAGCGTTGTCGTCTCTGTGGTTGCAACCATTGTCGTATTGATTGTCGCATCTCTCGCGAGCTATTCGATCGCGCGGTTGCCGATTCGCGGGAAAGCGCCGCTCATGGTTTTCCTGTTGGCAATCTCGACCTTTCCGGAGGTTGCCGTGATTTCGCCGCTTTTTATCATCATGCAGCGGATCGGATGGCTCAATAGCTATCAATCGCTGATTGTTCCCTATGTCGCATTCAACCTGCCGTTTGCGATTTGGGTGATGCGCACGTATTTTGCCGGAATTCCCAAAGAGCTTGACGAGGCGGCGCGCGTCGATGGCGCCGGCATCATGACGACGGTGTTTCGCGTCATTCTCCCCGTTGCAACGCCGGGGCTTTTCACGGGTGGCGTCTTCACGTTTGTCGCGTGCTGGACTGAGTTTCTGTTTGCGCTCGTCTTTAACAGCAGCCAACAATTTCGGACGATTCCTGTGGGGATCGCGCTCTTTTCCGGACAGTTCACCATTCCGTATGGCACCATCTTTGCAGGCTCCACTGTGGCGGTGCTCCCGATTGTGATCCTCGTGTTGATCTTTCAAAAATGGGTGGTTGCAGGACTCACGGCGGGCGCCGTCAAAGGGTGAGGGACAGGCAGTTGCGTGTGGCATTTCCTATCTCTCACCAAGTGTTGATCATGAGCGCGCGGTTTACGGGATCAAGGCGAATCTCCCGGATGACCGCGCGTATGACTGCTTGTCGCACGTCGTCTGGCACTGCATCCCTTGATAGTGCCAGAAACTGCTCTATCTTTAACGTGTCGCCAAAGACCTTTGCGCCTTCAGTGCACTCGTTTGGCGCGGCGCAGTCCATCTCCTCATTTTCAAGCGCCGCCAACTGTTCCTGCAGAGCGCGCTTGCGCGCGCCAAGCTTTTTGGCGTGAGTGACCCATTCACGGTCCTCGCAGGCAGGATCCTCAAGAAAGTGAACCATTCGCGTATAAGCGGTGTCGATCCGCATAAGTTCTGCGCGAAGTGACTCGCGCAAGAGCGATCGCGCGTCTTCTTCTTTTTGCGCGCGGTGATCACGCAAAGTATCTATAACCTTTGCAGGTTCAAGCCATGCTTTGATCGCCCACCAGACGGCATCGTCGATGCGGTCACAGCGCAGGGACAGGCCGCAACCAGGGGTTTTTGCACCTTCTGTGTGTTTGCGGTCGGTGTACGTATACACGCGTTTTCCCCACTGTGTCGCGTGATGTCCTGTCAATGTATTTCCACACTGCGCACAGCGCAAGAGCCCACTCAGAAGATAGGTGTGGCGGCGCAGCTTTGCGCCCGCCTGACGCTTGGACACGGCCAGCTTTGCTTGGGCGAGTTCAAACACCGCGCGCGATATGATGGGAGGGACGTCAATTTTGATCCACTCTTCAAACGGTCGCGACTGTACGGAAAAAGGTTCATCCTTCGCGTGTGAGCGTTTGCCCTCCGCATTCCACCGATTTTGATAAAATAATCCAATATACGTTTGATTCATCAGAATCTGGCGCACGACTTGGCGATGAAACTGCGGGGCGCCGCGTTTTGTCGGGATTCCGCGGTCGTTTAAAAAGCGCGCGATACCGTTGATGCCCTGCACTTCGCGTGTGGGTGATGTGAACAGGGAAAAAATGAGCCTGACGACGGCAGCCTCCCGCTCCTCGATCACAAGTGCCGAAGCCGCGCGATCATAGCGATATCCATAGATGGAAAAATCGCGTAGCACACGGCCCTGTTTTGCCTTTTCGCGCCTTCCGCGCGCCATCCGCTCGTTGATCTTCGCCTTTTCAAACTGGCTGATGGCGCCGCGCATTTGATAGAAGAGTTGTCCTTCTGGCGTATTCTGATAGGCGCCGTTTACAAAGCGCAGTGTCACGCGTTTTTCCCACTCGTCAGACAGCAGCAATTGGTTCATCAATTTTCGTGAGAGGCGGTCTGGATCGAGACAGATCACCTCGTCGATTTCGCCGTTGAGAATCGCCTTGCGCAGCGCTGTGAGTGCCGGTCGATCGAGGGTTTCTCCAGAGACACCTTCATCGACGTACTCGCGTGCGGGCGCGCTACCCGCGAGGGTTCGGCAACTTCTCAGTTGATCGTTCAGACTGAACCCATTTTTCGCTTGATCCTCGGTCGAGACGCGCGCGTAGATCGCAATCATGGGAAGCCCGCTCCCTTTCTGTCATAAACGATAGGATGATCTGGTAGGCGCTCTCTCGTGCACGGATGGCGTGCGGGCCGTCTTGCAGTCGCAATTTCATTTCTATCACCCGTAAAACGTACGTCGATTCTGGGCTGTCTTAGACCTGGTGGAGATTTTTTCCGCGATGCCCGGGAAGTGAACTTGAGATTCTGATGCATCTGCGCACGCGAAAAAAGTTCAGTCGCGATGTATCGATGGATGAATCGATCGGGACAGATAAAGAGGGGAATGATCTGACGCTGCGCGATGTGCTCGGGTCTGACCCTGATGAACTGGAGCGATACGTAGGGGAGCGCATTGAACAGGAGCGCTTGCGCCGTCATCTGCATGTTCTTGATGCGCGAGAGCAAAAGGTGATCTGTCTGCGCTATGGCTTGCTTGATGGTGAAGAGTGGACACAGAATCAAATTGCAGAATATCTGAATATTTCACGCTCCTATGTTTCGCGAATCGAGGCGCGGGCGCTGACAAAGCTGCAGCATGCCCTGTACCCTCGTCCGAAAACCGCACCACGCAGTCACTTGCGTGTCATGCGCTCGTCGCATCCTAATCCGTCGCGATAGCTTAGCGTATCGTCAAAGTGCTGGGGCGCACCCATTTGACAGTCTCTGGCATGACTGATACCCTACGATCATTGAAGGTTAGCGGATGAATCATGGGATACGAATGTGAAAGCCCCGTCTCCAAGCACTTGGGGACGGGCACTTTTGCATGATGGATCGAAATCACCGCGCTAAAGGGAGAGTCAAGTCATCATGGGCAAACCGACTTTTTATATCACGACGCCGATTTATTATCCAAATGACAAGTTGCATGTCGGTCACGCGTACTCGACGACGGTCGTTGACACCATGGCGAGATACAAGCGTTTGCGGGGTTTCGACGTCCGTTTTTTGACGGGAACGGATGAGCACGGGCAGAAGCTTTTGCGGCGCGCCGAAGCGGCGGGACAGGCGCCACAAGCGTTCATTGACGGAATCGTCGCCGGAATCAAGGCGCTGTGGCAGCGCCTTGACATCTCGTATGATGATTTTTTGCGCACGACAGATGAGCGCCACAAAATACGCGTGCAGCGCATCTTTTCAATGCTCCTGGAAAAGGGGGACATCTATCTCGGAGAATATGAAGGATGGTACTGCACATCGTGTGAATCGTATTGGACGGAGCGTCAACTGAGCGAGGGGAAGTGCCCGGATTGCGCAGGTCCTGTGGAAAGATTTCGGGAGATGAGCTATTTTTTTCGGATGAATCGATACGCGGATCGATTAATTGCCTACTATGAGGAGCACCCAGATTTTATCTATCCCGAGTCGCGCAAGCAGGAGATGCTGAGCAACTTTTTACTGCCAGGGCTTGAAGACCTGTGCATTTCAAGGACGGCGATGCCGTGGGGGATTCCTGTCCCGAATGACCCTGAGCGCGTTATCTATGTGTGGCTCGACGCGTTGACCAATTACATCACGGCGCTTGGATATCCGTTTCAAGATGAGGAGCGCGACGAATTGTTCTCGCGCTACTGGCCGGCGGACGCGCACGTAATGGCCAAAGAGATCGTGCGGTTTCACGCGATTTACTGGCCGATCATGCTGATGGCGCTCGATCTGCCGCTGCCTAAGCGCATTGTCGGGCACGGTTGGCTGTTGATGAAGGATGGCAAGATGTCGAAGTCAAAAGGCAACGTGATTGATCCAAACACCCTGATTGACCGCTATGGCTCAGATGCGCTCCGCTACTTCTTGCTGCGCGAGTTTTCGTTTGGACAAGACGGCGTCTTTACGCTCGAAGCGATCGTCGAACGCATGAACTACGATCTGGCAAATGACTTTGGAAACCTCGTGCATCGCACGCTCTCCATGGTTGAGCGGTTTTGTGAAGGAAAAATTCCTGCACCTGGCACGCTTACGGAATTGGAACTCGAAATTGGCGAGCTGATGAAGACGTGCAAAGGACAGGCGGAGGCGGCACTTGACGCGTTTGACTATTCGGGGGCGCTTTCGCAGATCTGGATGATCATTCGCCGGGGCAATCAATACGTGGATGAAACAGCGCCATGGGCGCTCAGCAAGCGAAAAGAGACCGAGCGGCTGAGTACTGTCATGTACTTTGCGTGTGAGATGATTCGGACGGTGGCCATTTTGGTCGCGCCGTTCATGCCAAAAACGCCTGCCGCCGTATTTGCGAAACTTGGTTTGCCAAGTGACTCGGAGATTGTCTGGGAAGACGCGGCAGTCTATGGCGTGTTGCCGTCGGGGATCGCGGTCGCCAAAGGGGAACCGCTCTTTCCGCGGCTTGATGTTGCAGAAGAGATGGAGGCGCTTCAGGCGGTCATGGGAAAATCGACAGAAGGTGGCCTGTCTGTGGAACAAACAAAAGGCGTGCCGGCACGTTCTGTGGCGAACAAGGAACCGGTGCAAAAAGAGCATGTTCACAGTGACGCTGCAGCGTCTGGGGATAAACTGGAAGGCATTGCGCGACTCATCGATATTGACGACTTCGCAAAAGTGGAATTGCGCGTCGCCGGCGTCGTCTTTGCGGAGCGTGTGCCAAAGGCAGACAAATTGCTGCGCTTGGAGCTCGATCTCGGTGTAGAAAAGCGGCAGGTCGTATCCGGGATCGCGAAATTTTACGAACCGAGTGACTTGATCGGGCAAAAGGTGATTCTTGTCGCCAACCTAAAGCCGGTCAAACTGCGCGGTGTGGAGTCACACGGCATGATTCTCGCCGCGTCTCACGGTGATCAACTGGTCTTGGCGACAGTTGCCGGAGACATCCCGCTTGGCGCGGTCGTGAAATGAGGATGTGCAGATGTTGATTGATTCGCACTGTCACTTAAATGATCTCGACCTTTATCCAATGGCCGATTCGCTGCTTGAGGAGGCGCAGGCACACGGTGTGCGCAAGGTGCTTGTGCCAGGGTATGATCGCGACTCGTCGCTGCGCGCCATAGCACTCGCGGAACGTTTTGTCGATGTGTACGCGGCAGTTGGATTTCACCCGCAGGACGCGGAGAATGTGACAGATCGCGACTTTGACGATCTCGCGGCGTGGTGTCGTCATGAGAAAGTGGTCGCCGTCGGGGAGATAGGTCTTGACTATCACTATGATCATGTTCCAAGCGACGTGCAGCAGGCGGTGTTTGCGCGGCAGATCGCACTTGCGAAACGGATGCGAAAACCGATCATCATCCACGATCGGGAGGCGCATCAGGACGTGTTGGAAACCTTGCGCGCGACGGATGCAGGGGAAATTGGCGGTGTGCTTCACTGTTTCTCAGGGAGCGTCGAGATGATGCGCGATGCGGTCAGTCTGAACTTTTATATCGGACTCGGCGGTCCGGTCACGTTTAAAAATGCGAAAAAGCCGGTGGAAGTCGCGGGCGCCGTCCCGGCGGATCGCTTGCTGGTCGAAACGGACGCTCCGTGGCTTGCGCCGATGCCGCATCGCGGTAAGACGAACAAGCCGGCGTACGTGCGCTTGATCGCAGAGCATATCGCGGCACTGCGCGGTGTGACGTTCGATGAATTCGCAGCACAGACAACGGCAAATGCGCATGCGCTGTTTGGCCTGGGAGTGCGCTGAGATGGACAAGATTCGTGAAGTGATTGTCGTTGAAGGACTTCACGATTGCGATCGTGTTCAAAAGGCGGTCGCGGCGGACGTGATCGTGACAGGTGGGGCGCATATCAAACGCCAGGTGTTTGACGATCTCGCGCGCGTAGAGAAAACGCGCGGTATCATCATTCTCACCGACCCAGACCATGAGGGCGAGCGTATTCGCCGAACATTGTCGGCGCGTTTTCCAAACGCCAAGCATGCGTATCTCCCGCGAAAAGATGCGTTGAAAAAGGATGACGTCGGGGTGGAGAATGCGACGCGTGAAGCCATCCAGTCTGCGCTTGCGGGCGTGCGCACACCGCTTCTGCACAGCGAACCGGAAATAAAATGGGATGACCTCGTTCGCGCAGGTCTTGTCGGCCAGCGGGATTCTGCCGCGCGGCGTGAACAAATGGGCGTGGCACTGCGGATTGGGTATGCCAATGCGAAGACGTTTTTCAAGCGCTGTCAGGCGCTTGGCGTTACGCGTGAGGAGTGGGATCGCGCACGCGCAAGCATGGCGGAAGCAGATGTTGCAAAAGAGGAGTTTATGTGATGAAACATCCCTTGCATGATCTGCGTGCAGTGAGGAAACTTATCCAGGAACACCAGTTTTTTGTGAAAAAGGGGTATGGGCAGAACTTCCTCACGGATGGTGTGGTGCTTGACTTGATTGTCGATGCGGCGGGGGAGCGCTTGACGGGGGATGATCGTCCGCTTGCTGCGCTTGAAATCGGGCCGGGACTCGGCACGCTCACGGAGGCTCTCGCTGAAAGCGGATTTTCTCACGTCGTGAGTATCGAAAAGGATGCGCAATTGATCCCCGTTTTGGCAGAAACGCTCGCCGGGCACTCGCACGTTACGATACTTCAGGCGGACGCGCTGGAGATTGACTTTGCGCAATTGCCTTTTGTGGATGGGCATGCGCTGCGTATCGTAGCCAATTTGCCGTACTACGTGACGACGCCGATTCTCATGCGCATTCTTGAATCGGAGTTGCCCTATGATCGCGCGGTGTTCATGGTGCAGCGCGAAGTGGCAGAGCGCATGGTTGCGACGCCCGGAGGAAAGGACTATGGCGCTTTATCGGTCGCTGTGCAATACTATTGCCGAGGCGCGCTGGTTTGTGTCGTGCCGCCCGAAGCGTTTTTCCCACCCCCGACGGTGGAGTCGGCTGTGATCGTGCTTGATCGCAAGAAAGAGCATGTCGTATCAGAGGCGCTTCGTCCCATGTTTTTTCGCGTGGTGCGCGCCGCGTTTGCGGTCAGGCGCAAGACGCTTGCAAATGCTTTGGCCACCCATTTTGGGGATAAGGCATTTGTTCGCAGTTGTTTGGAAGATGCAATGATTGACCCTGTTCGGCGTGGCGAAACGTTAACGCTTGAAGAGTTTGCTCGATTGGCTGTCGCATGTTCTGCACGTTCAGTTCACGCGGGTGGTGACAAGAGTGAAATTCATGAGTCTTTCAAAGGGCGCGATGTCGATTGAAAACGTTGCCCGCGATTTACACGACTTTTTGGAAGAAGATCGAACCGCAACGTATCGGCTGATCGTCGGTTCGGACTCGCAGCCGCACGGCGTGCACCGCGACACTCTGTTTGTGACGGCGATTGTCATTCACAGGGTCGGACGGGGCGCGCGTTTTTATTTTTGCAAACAACGTTATAAGAAGCCGTTGGCCTTTCGGCAACGTATTTTTTCCGAGGCGGCCATGGCGTTAGAGGTTGTACAGGAACTTGAAGAGCAGCTAGGCGCGCTTGGGACGAGCATGCCGATTGAAATCCACCTGGACGTCGGGGAAGACGGCGAAACGAAAGCGCTGATCAAGGATTTGGTTGGGTGGGTAACGCAAAGCGGGTATGAGGCCAAAATCAAACCCAATTCATTCGGTGCCTCAAAAGTGGCGGATCGGTTCACCAAGTCGTAAGCGTCGATGCGAACAAGGCGATCTGCACGTGGGCGCAGTCATAGACATAAGATGCCTATGCGTTTGTTGCAAATGACCACACCTTCTGGCGTGGTACGCCGCACAAACGCGGGGGGCGCGCACAGTGTGGAAAGTCGGGGATTTGGTGGTTCGGCCGTCGTATGGCAGGGATGTCTGTTTTGTCATTACACGAATTGATCTTGAGGCAGGAATGGTGGAACTCAAGGGCTTGGATGTGCGCTTGGTTGCGGACGCCCCATTTTCGGATCTGATGAAGATTACCGAAGATGATTTTGTGGATTATCGACGCGCTCAGGCGAAAATTGAACAGGATACCATCCGGCTAGTGCAATTGAGACGTCAGGCGGATCGCGATAAAAACATTTACCGCTCGGAGCGAAGCCGGCACCCGTATGATTTTTTTGAGCGCCCCGGCCGTGTGCTACACCTTGATGGGGACGGAACGTATCTAGAGAAATGCATTCAGACCTATCGTCGCCTCGGTGTCCGTGCGGTCGGGAAGAATCTTGATGAATCAAGCATTGCAGAGCGCATTCCAAGTCTCCTTGAACAGTACGCGCCAGATATTCTTGTCATCACGGGACACGACAGTGTCATGCGTAAGCAGCGCAGTGAGTCAGAGATGATGCACGTGAGGAATTATCGCAACTCAGAGCACTTTGTGCGGGCAGTGCGCGCCGCGCGAAAGTATGAGCGCAGTCTTGATGAGTTGGTGATTTTCGCAGGGGCCTGTCAGTCTCACTACGAGGCGTTGCTTGACGCAGGGGCGAACTTTGCGAGCTCTCCTGATCGCATCATGATTCATGCGCTGGATCCTGTCTTTGTCGCGGAGAAGGTGGCTTTTACGCCAATTGGCGAAACGATCGATATTTATGCGATTGTACAGTCGACCATCACGGGGACAGAAGGGTTGGGGGGGCTTGAATCGAGAGGGAAGTATCGCATGGGATTGCCGCGATCGCGTTATTGAGTGATTGCGGCGTGTTGACAAACAAAAAGATAGCTTGCTATAATATTCGACCTAATTTGACTTCCTCTTTGTACTGTGATACACTGACAGTACTGAAAAGAGGTGGAGTTTGTGGCTGCTAAAAATGCCTTAAATGACATCAAGCGTAACTTGGAAGGCCTCGTTGGTGAAAAAATCCTTTTGCGTGCAAATGGCGGTCGCAGAAAGACCGTTGAGCGCACGGGCGTCCTCGAAGAAACGTACCCCTCTGTTTTTGTCGTCCGTCTGGATGAAGCGGAAAATTCTTTTAAACGTGTGTCGTATAGCTATGCAGATATTCTCACAGAAACGGTTGAACTCATGGTGTGCAAGGATGACTTGCATGTCAAAGTCGGCGCTGACGCGGAGTGAGTAAAGGCTCCCTTTTCGATTGCAAAAACAAACGGACCGCAAAAAATGCGGTCCGTTTGTTTTTGCGCGAAATGGGGAACAAGTATCAACAGGACGCAATTCTCAAAGGGGGTACGACCATGGGACGAAGACGAGGCGTGATGTCAGAGCAGTTCAAGTATGAGCTCGCCAAGGATCTTGGTTTTACCCCACGCTCCAGCGTGAGGGATGGGGTGGGATTACGACGCGCGACGCAGGAAACATGGTAAAACGGGCCATTGAGATTGCCGAGGCGTCGCTCACGGCGCGCGAGCGGACCTAGTCAGACTTGTTTTGAGAGTGTGCTCCTGCAGGGTGGTGTTGGCCACCCTGTTTTGTTTCATTCAGACAGTACGAGTTTGTATAACATGAAAAGAATCGGAAAGTCTAGAAGTGCCAGTTCAAAAGTCTGAGATGCTGTTTTTGCATTTTCGGTCATCGCAAATCGTACGCGGGTCCGTGTCGTGACCAGGAGGATTACCATGACGAAACAAAAAGGTCCGCTTGTGATTGTCGGCGGTGCCGAGGACAAGAAGAATGAGATGACGATTCTTCGCGAGTTTGTAAGGCTGTCAGGAGGGACGCACAGCAAAATTGTCGTGATGACCGTCGCGACGAAACTCCCCATCGAAGTTGGCGCGGAGTATGTTGACGTGTTTGAACAAATTGGCGTCGCGGATGTGCGTACGTTTGATGTTTCTTCGCGCGAGGATGCGAATCGAGCGAGTGCGTGCAAAGCCATTGAAGAGGCGACGGGCGTTTTTTTTACAGGTGGTGACCAATTGCGGATCACCACTCTTTTAGGTGGCACGAGCATGGATGCGGCGCTTCAGACGGGTCTTGAACAAGGACTAGTGCTTGCAGGGACAAGTGCTGGAGCTTCTATGATGAGCAGCACCATGATCGTGGAGGGGGTCGCTGAAACCAATCCGCGCATGGGTATTGTCAATATGGCGCCGGGCATGGAGTTTCTGGATGGCGTTGTCATTGACCAACATTTTGCGCAGCGCGGGCGCCTTGGCAGATTGCTCTCGGCGGTTGCCCAGTATCCGCATCACCTGGGACTCGGAATTGATGAGGATACGGCGATCATTGTCAGAGGAACGACCTTTGAGGTGATCGGGCGCGGAGCGGTATCCGTTGTCGACGCAGGGGCGCTTCTTTATTCCAATCTGCAAGAATTGCGGCACAACGATGCGTTGGCGCTTGGCGGTGTGCAGTTGCATGTGCTGCCTGCAGGTTACCGGTTTTCACTGCGCGAACGCGCGCTTTTGACGGGACAAGATTCGAGGAGTGGAAACGTGTGAAGGTCATCCATTATCGTCATCTTGACGGTCCAAATCTGTATCTCCATCGACCCGTTCTGGTCGTGCGTGTCGATCTTGAGGAATTCACGGAGCGCGAGAGTTATGAGTACCACGGGTTTGTCGAACGTCTCTTGACCGCGCTGCCAGGGCTTTATGATCATTACTGCGCGACGGGGAGACCTGGCGGATTTGTCGAACGGCTCTATGGTGGGACCTATTTTGGACATATCATCGAGCATGTCGCGATTGAGATGCTCACGCGACTCGGATACACCTCCAATTTTGGAAAGACGCGAAACGCTTTGTTCCCAGGAATCTATGACATCATCATCGAGTGCAAGAATGAGACGGTCGTGCGCCGTGTGTTGCAGGTCGCGATGGAGTACGTCGAGGCTTGCGCAAAACAGTACGCGTATCCGCTTGAGGGACAGATGAGTCAGTTGCACAAGCTCGTTGCGCACAGTGAACTTGGTCCGAGTACTGCCGCGATTGCACAGGCAGCCGCGCGGCGGCAGATTCCGGTGCGCCGTATTGGCGCGGGAAGCCTGTTGCAACTGGGCTATGGGAAGTTCAGGCGTTACGTGCAAGCGACGATGACGCAGTTGACCTCAGCGATTGGCGTTGACATCGCGAGTGACAAAGCGCTAACCAAACAAATCCTTGATGAGTGCGGAATTCGCATACCACTTGGTGTGGTGACCGATTCGGTTGCCGAGGCGCTGCATTTTTTGCAGACCCATAACGTGCCGATTGCGCTTAAACCGCTTCACGGCAATCAGGGGCGCGGTGTCACGGTGGGCATCCGCCTGCCGCACGAGGTTGAGGCGGCGTTTGCCTTTGCGCAGACGATCTCGCGCGAGGTGGTCGTAGAAGAGTATGTGCGCGGCAGACAGTATCGGCTCTTGGTCGTCGACCAGCGTCTTGTCGCGGCGGCTGAGCGCGTCCCGGCGCACGTTGTGGGCGATGGCGTGCATGCGATCCAAGAACTGATTGACCGTGTCAATCAACAGCCCGAGCGCGGGGAGGATCACGAGAAGCCACTTACGCGCATTGTTGTCGATCAGGCAGTCATGCGCCATCTGGAGAGGGAAAAACGAACACTGCGCGATATTCCCCGCTATGGAGAGCGCGTATGGCTTCGTGACAGTGCCAATCTGAGCACGGGTGGCATCGCGATCGACGTGAGCCGCGATGTCGACCCCTTCTTTGAGCGGCTGGCTTTGCGGGCGGCGCGCGCGGTTGCTCTTGACGTGTGCGGTGTCGATCTGATCGCCGAGGACATTGCGCAAAAAGGCGAATCGCAAAGCTACGCGGTGATCGAGGTGAACGCAGCGCCTGGGATTCGCATGCATCATCACCCGAGCGTGGGTGAGTCGCGTGATGTCGCGGCGGCGATTGTCGATCAGATGTACCCGCGCGGCATGCCGAGCCGTATCCCCATCGTGAGTGTGACAGGCACAAACGGCAAAACCACGACGACACGTCTGATTCGCCATATTCTACGTGAATCGGGATTGACCGTCGGGATGACGAGCACCGAAGGCGTGTATATTGACGAAGAGTGTGTTCTTGCCGGGGACACAACGGGTCCGCAGAGTGCTCGGGTTGTCTTGTCAGACGCGCGCGTCGAAGCGGCTGTGCTTGAGACCGCGCGCGGAGGAATCCAGCGGGCGGGACTCGGGTATGACATGGCGGATGTCGGGATCATCACTTCGCTTGCTGATGATCACATTGGGCAAGACGGCATCACGTCGGTGGAGGATATTCTCAAAATCAAATCGCTAATCGTCGAGTGTCTCACGACAACGGGGCTTGCGGTGCTAAACGCCGACGTGCCAGCGCTTGTGGATCTTTCAGAGAGGCTGCGCCACCCTGTCGCTTTTGTCAGCCGCCATGCGGATAACCCGGTCATCGTGCGGCACCTTGCGCGCGGCGGCATGGCTTTTTTTGTGCGCGAGGGATGGCTCGTCGAGGCGGCTGGCTCACTTGAGTGGAATGTCGCACGGATTGAGGACATCTCCATTACCATCGGGGGAGCCGCCGCGTTTCACATCATCAATTGTCTGTGCGCGATTGCAGCCGCTCGCCATCTTGGAATGACGCGGCGGGTGTGTGCAGATGCGTTGCACACGTTTCGCTCGGATCGCCACAACCCTGGCAGAAGCAATGTGTTTCGCCTGAGAAATGGACAATACGTGATTTGCGACTATGGGCACAACACCGAAGGCGTTCGCGCGATCGGCGAGATGGCCATGCGCCTTTCTGGACGGCGCGTGCCGTGTGTGATCGGGTTTCCCGGAGATCGCGACAACCGCATTCTTGAAGCTGCAGCGCAGGCGGCGGCTGATTATTTCTCACCGATTTTTGTGAAGGAAGACAGTGACAAAAGAGGACGGCGCGAAGGGGAACTCGCGAACCTGATCGCAGCGGCGCTTGCGCGCACGGGTCGCGCGGAGAATGTCACGATTGAGCTTGACGAAGTGAAGGCGCTGCGCGAGATGATTCGAACACAGCCAGATGAACCGCTGCTGATCATGTTTCACGAGAAGTTGGAGCCTGTGCGAAATGCCCTGATTGAGCAGGGGGCCATTGAAGTCAGCGAACTGAAATTGGCAGCACAGCCGTCGATCTCTGCAATGTAACTCGCGCGGCCTAGGGGACTTTGCCAATTTCATGCTATAGTGAGATTGGGGGTGTATGCGTTGATCTATGAGAGCGCGCGTGCAAAAATCAATCTCACGCTCGATGTCATCGCGAAGCGCACCGATGGGTTCCACGAAGTTGAAATGGTCATGCAGACTGTAGATTTATGCGATTATCTGACGATGACAGAGCGAGACGACGAGCAGATTGCAGTTACGACAAATGCGGCGTTTGTGCCGACGGATGAACGCAATCTTGCCTACAAAGCGGCGCTTTTGCTGCGCGAAGCCACGGGCGTCCGCAAGGGCGCCCTGATTGACATTGATAAGCGAATTCCCGTCGCGGCGGGGTTGGCGGGTGGATCGGCGGATGCGGCAGCAGCCCTGCGCGGGCTCAACCGGCTCTGGAATACGCGACTGTCACATGATGAGCTTGCCGAGATTGGCGCGCGTATCGGGTCGGATGTCCCGTTTTGCATCTATGGTGGCACTGCAATTGCGCGCGGGCGGGGGGAAAAGATAGAACGGTTGCCGTCAGCTCCCTGCTATTTTGTAGTGCTTGTCAAACCGGCGATTTCGGTATCGACGGCGGATATCTATGGTGCACTTCGCCTTGATCGAATTGTAGAGCACCCGTCTGCCCGCAAAATGACCGAAGCGCTCAGCACGCGCGATCTCGATCGCGTCGTGTTGGCTGCCGGAAATGTGCTTGAGCCGATCACGACAGAGATTCACCCCGAAGTGGCGCGAATTAAGGAACAACTGTTGCGCATGGGTGCGGTGTTTGCGCAAATGTCAGGCAGTGGTCCGACGGTTTTTGGCTTGACGACGCGCGAGCAAAAGGCGAAACGCATTGCGATGGAGTTTAAAACATGGATAAAAGAAGTCTATCTCTGCCGTACGTGTTAGATCTGACTGGATCCTTGCACTAACCTCTTGTTGACGCGTACGCGCAGTGGTATAGTCGCGATAGTCTTTTTGAGCGGTTGAATGAGAGAAGGGGGAGAGGACAGTTGCGTCGAAGTGAACGCATCGTGCGCCTCACCCGCGAACTGATGAATCATCCTGGGCAGCCGCTGTCGCTTACGGATCTCGCGGATCACTACAGTGTGGCAAAGTCGTCACTGAGTGAGGATCTGGCGATCATTCGGACGGTTATGGAGCATGACAGAGAAGGGCTGTTGCGCACACAACTGGGCGCCGCAGGCGGTGTAGTCTTTGAGCCGAGTATCCCGCTGACAACCGCTGAACGTTTTGTCGTGTCGCTCATGGAACGGTTTCATCAGGGCGCGCGGATGCTGCCCGGAGGGTATCTATACATCGCGGATGTGATGGCCGATCCGGTGGTCGTGCGAACGGCGGGGCGCATGTTCGGGGAGATGTTCCGTGATAAGCGGCCGGATGTGGTGTTGACAGTGGAGACGAACGGCATTCCACTCGCTGTGATGACAGCCCAGGATTTGCACGTGCCCTACGTTGTGGCGCGGCGCGATCACACGTGGCTGGAAGGTCCTTCTGTGAGTACAAACTATGAGTCCGGCTCGGATCGACGCCTACATACCATGTCACTCGCGCGGCGCTCGATCAAGCAGGGTGCGCGCGTGGTCATCGTCGATGACTTTATGAAAGCGGGTGGCACCATTCGCGGCATGACGTCGCTCATGGAAGAATTCTCGGCGGATGTGGTCGGGATCGGCGTGCTTCTTTCTACGTCTGAACCGCAGGATAAGCGCGTCGGAACATATACATCGCTTTTGGTTCTTGACTCGGTGGATGCGGCGGATGGCGCGATTCACATGAGCCGGGGCAACTATTTTTCACGAGTGGAGGAAGAGCAACATGGATGAAATGAAGTTTATCAGCACAGAAAACGCTCCTGCCGCGATTGGTCCTTATTCGCAAGGTGTGCGCGTTGGCAATCTGGTGTTTTTATCCGGACAGATTCCGCTTACGGCAGAAGGTGTGTTGGTCGAAGGTGATGTGCGGGCGCAAACGGAGCAGGTTCTGCAAAACATTCGCGCGGTTCTTCGCGCAGCCGGGGCTTCGCTTTCGCACGTTGTAAAATGCACTGTCTTTCTTGCGGATATGAACGACTTTACTGTGGTGAACGAGGTGTATGGTCAGGCGTTTGGTTCGCATCGACCTGCGCGCTCAACCGTTCAAGTGGCGCGACTCCCGCGCGATGTGCGCGTTGAAATTGAAGTGATTGCGGCTGTTGACGAAAGAGAGTGACAAAAGGCAATCTGTCACCTGTTTGGAAGATAAAACACTACGAAGGAACCCCCTTTTGTCAAAAAATTATGCGGTTTTCGCCAAAATCTTGCAGGAACCACCTTCCAAATGTCGAACTGATTGTGATGGAGATGATTCTGTTCGACGGTGGAAGGTGAACCCATGAACATAACCGATGTTCGGTTGCGACGCGTAACGACAGAGGGGCGCATGAGGGCGATCGCTTCAATCACCATTGATGGTGAGTTTGTTGTTCACGATATTCGCGTGATTGACGGTAATGCTGGAATGTTTGTCGCGATGCCGAGCAAGCGAACGCCGGATGGCGAGTTTCGTGATATCGCGCACCCGATCACAACGCACACCAGGCAGCAGATACAGGACGCTGTTCTGGAAGAGTATTACCGCGCCGATGATCGACTCGACTCGGTCGTCGTCGGTGAATAAGCGATACGAATAGAGAATGGGAGTCGATGATCGACGCGGTCGATGGTCGACTTTTTTGTGCTTTTGCCTCTGTGGGATGTACGCTGCCTGGTATGGTATCATGGTAACGTGGTAAAAAGTAAGTTTGGCGATACCGGTTTCACCAAACGGCTGACAGGGACTCTGTGTGTCAAGACGTTTGGTTGTGTTTGCAATGTCTACAATTCGAGGACGTGATCGTTTTGTTAAATGGTGTCATATTAGCCGCGGGACTGGGGAAACGCATGAATTCGAGCCGCCACAAAGTCGTTCACGAGGTGTGCGGAAAACCGATGATCTTGCACATTGTTGAGGAGATGGCGGCAGTAGGATTTGATCGACTCTTTGTTGTCGTTGGCAAATTGGAGTCGCAAGTGCGTGATGTATTGGGTGACCGCGTCACGTATCTTCGTCAAGCGGAGCAACTGGGAACGGGACATGCGGTGATGAGTGCAGCGCCTGAACTCGGTGATGAGGGCATGACGGTCGTGCTTTATGGAGACGGCCCCCTGATTTCGCGCGCGGAGGTGGAGCGCATGATCGAGCATGCCAAGCGGGAAAAGGCAAACGCAGTGCTTACGGCCGTGGTGGATAACCCGTTTGGGTTTGGCCGTATCGTGCGCGACGGCGTGGGCCACGTGGAGCGAATTGTAGAGGAGAAAGATGCCACACAGGATGAGCGGGCCATTCGCGAAGTCAACAGTGGCATTTTTGCGTTTGATACGGCGTCCTTGAAACGGGTTTTATCCAAATTGACCAACGATAATGCACAACAAGAGTATCTTTTAACAGATTGTGTAGAACATCTGCGCGCGGAAGGCCAGATTGTGATTCCGGTTGTCGTCCGCGATGTGGATGAGATTGCAAATGTGAATGATCGGATTCAGTTGGCCTATGTGGAAGAGCGACTGCGCAGGCGTATTCTTAGGAGGCATATGGAAAGCGGCGTGACGGTGATTGATCCGGGATCGACGTATATTCACGCGGATGTCAAGATCGGGCAGGACACGGTGATCTATCCGGGGTCGCATCTCGAAGGGAAAACGACCATCGCGCGCGGCTGCACGATTGGCCCCAATGTGCGCCTCGTTGATGTGACGGTTGACGATGACGCGACGATTATGTATTCGGTCGCCATGAAAAGCAGTATCGGCCAGCGGGCTTCTGTCGGTCCGTTCGCGTATATCAGGCCGCACTCTGTGGTCGGCGAAGACGCGAAAGTGGGCGATTTTGTCGAATTAAAGAATGCGACGGTCGGTGCGCGCTCTAAGGTGAGCCATCTCGCGTATGTGGGCGATGCGTCAGTCGGCAGTGATGTGAATATCGGGTGTGGCGTGGTGACCGTGAATTACGATGGGTTCCAGAAGCATCAGACGGTGATCGAAGATGGGAGTTTTATCGGCTCCAATGTCAATTTGATTGCTCCTGTGCATATTGGCCAAGGCGGCTATGTGGCGACTGGATCTACGATCACGGATGATGTAGAGGTAGATGATTTTGCGATTGCGCGCGAGCGGCAAGTGAACAAAAAGGGTTACGCGCGCGTCTTGCGCACGCGCCTGGCGGCGCGTCACGGCGAACGCAACGAGGCACAGGAGGATAAGTGAGTGAGCTTTTCGGACCCGAGATTGAAACTCTTTACAGGAAACGCTAACCCGGAATTGGCGCGAGAGATTGCGAATCATATCGGACTTGATCTTGGTGTGATGCAGATCGCTCGCTTTCGCGACGGTGAGATTCAGATCAAGCTTGGAGAGAGCGTGCGCGGATGTAACGTGTTTGTCGTGCAACCGACGTCGGCGCCGGTCAACGAGCACTTGATGGAACTGCTGGTGACGGTGGACGCGCTAAAGCGCGCTTCAGCCAAGAGCATCAATGTGGTTTTGCCTTATTACGGCTATGCGCGCCAGGATCGCAAGGCGCGCGCGCGCGATCCGATTACCGCGAAACTGGTTGCGGATCTCATTCAAACGGCGGGCGCGAGCCGTGTCATTTGCATGGATCTGCATGCGGGGCAAATTCAAGGCTTTTTTAACATCCCACTCGACCACCTCGTGGGAATGCCGATTCTGGCCCGCTATTTTGAGCATAAAAATTTAGAGAACGTAGTAGTTGTCTCGCCGGATCTTGGCGGCGTTACGCGCGCGCGGCAATTGGCAGAGCGCCTAGGCGCGACGCTTGCAATCATTGACAAGCGGCGACCTGAGCCGAATGTCTCTGAAGTAATGAACATCATCGGTGACGTGCGCGGCCGTCACGCGATTTTGATTGATGACATCATCGACACGGGCGGCACGATTGCGCTCGCCGCTGAGGCGCTTCGCGAGCAGGGGGCGGCGTCGATTTACGCGTGCTGCACGCACGCGGTGCTGTCTCCGCCTGCGCTTGACCGTTTGAACCAGGCGCCGATTGAAGAGGTTGTGGTGACAAACACGATCGCGCGGCGCGATTACCAGACGATGGACAAGCTGGTGACGCTTTCTGTCGCTGAGATCATCGCTGAAGCAATCATGCGTGTGAATGACATGCGCAGCATCAGCGAATTGTTTGACTGAGACAGAGACGATATCGGCTTGTTTGCAGAGCGGATCGATTGGGAAAGTCATCCTTTGGGAATCCTGTGGGAGAACAGGTTTTGCGCCTGCCACACGAAGGAGGAACAAGGATGACGACTCAGACCATTGAAGCAAAGACGCGCACGCCAAGCAGCAAAGGGGAGCGCAAGCGCCTTCGCAAAGCGGGAACGGTGATGGGCGTCATATACGGCCGGGGCCGTGCGCCACTCTCGATTTCGCTCGCAGGGGATGTCGTCCGCCAGCGCGTCTCAGGGCATCGCGTTGTGCGGATTGAGTGTGACGGAGTAATTCACCCGTCGATCGTCAAACGTATTCATCGCCATCCGATCTCGCGTCATATCATGGATGTGGAGTTTCATGAAGTGGTGGGCGATGAGGTGACAGAAGCAAGCGTTCCGCTCATTCTGCGCGGTCTTGAAGCTGTCGAAAAACGCGGCGGCATCGTTTCGCAACAGACGCTAGAGATTGTGATTTCTGCGAAACTCGATGATATTCCAGAATGGGTCGCATTAGATATTGGCCATTTAAACGTGGGAGAAGTCATGCACATGCGCGATGTATTGCTGCCATCTGGTGTGAAGTTGGCAGACGATCCAGGTGAAATCATCATCTCGGTGATCGCGCCAAAGGCGACGGTGGCAGATGTGGGCGTCACAGCCGAGGCAGTGGAACGGACGACCGCGCCGAGCGCGTAGTGCATGCTGTTCACGCGAGGGCTATGGGGAGTTTGATACATGCCGTGAAACTGATTGTGGGTCTTGGAAATCCGGGAAAAGAATACGCAAAAACCCGACACAATGTCGGGTTTTGGTGCGTTGAGGCGTGGCTCAAAACGCTTTCTGGCGTTCGTGAAAAAGGGAAGTGGGATGCACAGATCGTTGAGACGAATGTGCGCACAGAGCCGGTCATCCTCATGCGGCCGCAGACGTTCATGAATCGCAGTGGGCTCTCGGTCGCGCGCGCTGTGCGTGAGAAAGGCCTCGATCCAGAGCGCGATTTGCTTGTCATCTATGATGATATGGACCTTCCCGCAGGTGCGTTGCGATTGCGCGAAAAAGGCAGTTCTGGCGGGCACAACGGGATAAAGTCGATCATTCAGGAGCTTGGCACACAGAACTTTGCGCGCATTCGCGTGGGCATTGGCCGCCCCGAGCCAGGAATCCTTGTCATCGATCACGTCTTGCATGCCTTTTCACGTGACGATCGCATTCGCGTTGAAGCGGCGGTCGATCGCGCTGTGGAGGCGGCGCAGGCTTTTTGTGTCGAATCCTTCCCGCTTGTCATGAATAGGTTTAATTCCGCGTCGAATGTAAAATAATGATAGCGTGTCCGTTTGGACGCCGCCAAGGGCTAAGCTTTCGGCGTGCACCAAGATCGGAGAGAGCGCATCATGAAGATTGTGTACACATGCCGCTATTGCAAGAATCTCGTCGGTGAAATTGACGGCGACGGGCTTTCTGCAAGCGCGCTCGGATTTACATCTTTGACTCCTGAAGAGAGAGCGGATATCATTTATTATGATGTCACAGACCAGAATCTCTACGTTACGACCGTATGCGAGTATTGTGAGTCGGCAATTGCCAAACACCCCAGCCTGGTGCTTGAGAAAACGCCGCTTCAATAGCACTTTTTGCGGTCGCCATAGCTAGGATTTATACAATGCCCTTCCCTGATTCGGAATGGGCCTTTTTGCGTTGTAGGGTTTGAAGTGTCTTTTTTGGAAATGGTTTTAGATGGGGGAGATCGGTATGCGCGAGTTGGTGCATCATGTAGCGTCTGTTCCTGATGTAAAAAATGTCCATCGCGCACTTGAGAAACCGGGCTCAAGCGTTGCGCTTGCGGGACTTGGCGGCGCCGCGCGACATCTGCTTTATGCGACGGTCCGCAAGCGCTATCCTGTCGTGATTGCTGCGCATTCGATGCAGGCGGCAGAAGCGATTGCAGGAGATCTGACAGAGCTTTTGCGGGATGAGGAGGTGTGCCTTTTTCCGGAGCGGGAAATTTCTCACAGTGAGATGCTCGCGTTTAGTCCAGAGCTTGCGGCGCTTCGCATGAGCACACTCGCACGTTTGTCAGAGGGTGCCTCACCTGTCATCGTGACGACAATTCGGGCGCTATCGCAACGCGTCTTTTCGCCTCAGTTCCTGCGAGATGCGGCCACTAGGCTTGCGTGTGGGGAAACGCATGATCCCAAAGAAGTCATGGGTCATCTTATCGACATGGGCTATGAGCGCGTCGAGCGCGTTGAGGCGCGAGGGCAGTGCAGCTTGCGCGGAGGGATTCTTGATGTGTACGCGCTGTACGGGCAACCTGTGCGCGTGGAGTGGTTCGATCAGGAGATTGATTCGATCCGTTATTTTGACTCAGAGACTCAGCGCAGTCTTGAAAAGTTGAATGACGTCCGCCTTTGGCCTGCGCGCGAGTTGATTGTCACGGCCAAAGAACTCCATGCGCTTGCCGACCTTGTGGAGACGCGCCTGCGCGAACAGATCCAGCGCGTGTCATCGGTTGAGACCCGCGATCACCTGCGCGAACATGTCGGTCGCGATGTTGAACGCATGCGCAGCGCGCTCCACTTTCCTGGGCTTCTTCGGTATGCCGGGTGGCTTGAGCAGCGCGACGCGACACTTTTGGATCACGTGTCACAGGATGCGGTCGTTATTTTTGACGAACCGGCGCGACTTCGGGAAACGATGGAGCGTGTGGCTCGTGAAGAGTTGGAGTGGACTGCAGGGGCGCTTGAACACGGTGAGATCCTTCCCAATTTGGTGGAGGAGATCGACCCGACGCGCATTTTTGTGACAAGACCGCTTCAACGCCATCTCTATGTGAGTCTCCTGCCGCGCCATATGTCGGGGATTGCACTCACCGAAAGCCTGACGGTGAGTGCGCGCGCGATGCAACAGTTTCACGGACAGCTGCCGCTTTTAAAGAGCGAGATTGCGCGCATGACAAAGGCGCAGGAGAAGGTAGTGTTTCTCGCAGGTGACCATGAGCGGTCGGAGCGGCTTCTGCGCGTACTCGAAGACTTCTCCATCACGGCGACGGTGGTGGATGTGTTTGATCCGACGCTTGGCCTGCCAATGATTCTCATCGGGACGCTTTCGGCGGGCTTTGAGTGGTCGGGCGTACACTTGGCGGTCATCTCGGAAAACGAGGTGTTCGCGACGAAAAAGCGTGCCCGCCGCGTACGCAGTGACGCGTCGGAAGCGGCCAAAATCAAGAGCTATCAGGACCTTCAGGTGGGCGATTATGTCGTGCACGCAACGCATGGGATCGCGAAGTATCTCGGTATTGAGACACTCGTCATTGAGGGCAATCACAGGGACTATCTCAATCTCCGCTATGCGGGAAATGACAAGCTGTACGTTCCTGTCGAGCAGATTAACCTTGTTCAAAAATACCTGGGCAACGAGGATAGGGAGCCGCGCGTCCACCATCTTGGCGGAACAGATTTTGCACGCGCAAAGAGCAAAGTCAGAAAATCAGTCCAGGATATCGCAGAACAATTGATCAAACTCTATGCGCAGCGCGAAGCGACACCGGGTCATGCATTTCGGGGGGACACTGAGTGGCAGCGCGACTTTGAGACGATGTTTCCGTATGAAGAGACGCCGGATCAATTGCGTGCCATCCGCGACATTAAAAGCGATATGGAGCAGGCGCGGCCGATGGATCGATTGCTCTGCGGCGATGTGGGTTACGGCAAGACGGAGGTTGCCATCCGCGCGGCGTCAAAGGCCGTTTTTGACGGCAAACAAGTCGCCGTTCTCGTGCCGACGACGATCCTTGCGCAGCAGCACTACGAGACGTTTCGGGAACGTTTTTCTGGCTATCCTGTCACGGTCGAAGTGTTGAGTCGATTCCGCTCAAAGGCGGAAACGACGCGCGTGATGCAGGGGCTTAAAACGGGCGCGGTCGATATTGTCATCGGGACGCACCGGCTGCTTCAAAAGCAGATTGCCTTTAAAGATCTTGGCCTGCTCATCGTGGATGAAGAACAGCGATTTGGCGTCACCCACAAAGAGCGGCTCAAGCAGTTGCGCGCCAATGTAGACTGTCTGACGCTTACGGCGACGCCGATTCCGCGGACACTTCACATGTCAATGGTCGGTCTTCGCGATCTGTCAGTCATCGAGACGCCGCCGGAGAATCGTTTTCCTGTCCAGACCTATGTGGTAGAATACAGTGATGCATTGCTTCGAGAAAGCATAGAACGCGAGATCGGTCGTGGTGGACAAGTTTACGTGCTCTACAATCAGGTCAAGGGGATTGATTCGATTGCAGAGCGTGTAGCGCGTCTCGTTCCAGATGCGCGAGTGGCGGTTGGGCATGGACAGATGGCAGAGGATGAGTTGGAGCGGGTGATGCTCGATTTTCTTCAGGGTGAGACGGACGTGCTCGTGTCGACGACGATCATTGAGACAGGTCTTGACATTCCGAACGTAAATACGTTGATTGTCTTTCATGCGGATCGTATGGGGCTTTCACAATTGTATCAATTGCGCGGTCGCGTAGGTCGTTCCAATCGCATTGCATACGCGTATTTCACCTATCAGCCGGATAAGGTGCTCACGGAAGTCGCAGAAAAGAGACTTCAGGCCATCAAGGAATTCACGGAGCTTGGCAGCGGCTTTAAAATCGCCATGCGCGATCTGTCCATTCGCGGCGCGGGCAATATCCTCGGCGCGGAACAACACGGGTTCATCAGTGCGGTTGGATTCGACATGTACACGGAAATGCTGGCAGAAGCGGTGCGCGAGTTGCGCGGTGATGTCGTGCAGGAAAAACCGGAGCCGACGGTGGAGATCTTGATGGACGCGTATTTGCCGGATGACTATATTCCCGATCCGATGCAAAAGATCGAGATGTACAAAAAAATTGTCGCAGCGATACGGATCCAAGATGTGGATGACTTGTATGAGGAATTGGAAGATCGCTTTGGAAACCTGCCTGACCCGGTGCAACAGTTGATCATGATTGCGCGAATCCGTGCTTTTGCCCATGAGCATGATTTGGCTTCCATCGTCAAACAAGGGCATGATATGCACATCACCTTCCGAGCAGAGCACACAGCAGCGATGTCTGGTGCACGCTTGTTTGAGCTAACTCAACTCTATCCGCGACGGATGCGCCTCAAGTCGACAGGGGATGTGTACACCCTCATTCTTGAAGGGCGAGGTTTGAAAGACGACATGATTCTCGACATGACGATTCGTGTCTTGTCACAGCTCGACAAGGTTTATGACAAAAAGGAGGAATTGCCTCATGCCAAACAAAACACGCTTACGTAAAAGCTCACTCGCAGTGACCATGGTCAGTGCGTTGCTCGTCCTCGCGGGGTGTGGGACGAATGCCAGCGCTACAACGGTTGCGACGTATAACGGTGGAACACTTTCGCAGCCAGAGTTTGAGACACAATTACATATTGAACAGCTTTTGAATCCGACGATGACTCCGTCTCCGACCATTCAGACAGACATCGCCAAACAGTATATCGTGCTTACGCGCCTCATTTTGCCAATCGCGCAAAAAGCCGTCCCGAAAATGAAGTCATCCGTGCTGCACCAGGATACGCTCCAGTTTGAGCAGAACATCATCGGGGGTCTCTACAGCAACAACTCGACGACATTCAATCAGAAAATGCAGTCGCTGAAACTGACCGAGGCAGACCTTGAGACGTACGTCTCGCAACAACTCGCGCTGTCCTCCTACGCACAGACGCTCGTCAAGACGATTCCTCTCTCGGAGCAAAAACTCTATTACAAAAACAATCTGGAGCAATATACGACGGTCACAGAGCAGGCAATTCTCGTCAAATCAAAGAGCCTGGCGCAGTCGCTCGCCAATCAGCTGCGTGCGGGCGCGAGTTGGAAGACGCTCGCCGCCAAGTATTCGCAAGATCCCGGCTCCGCAAAAAACAGCGGAATTTACGCCAATCAGAGCCCGACAAACTGGGTGCCGCCGTTTGCGCAGCACGCGATGACACAGCCGATCGGCCAGGTCGGGCAGCCATTTGACTCGACGTATGGCTGGTTTGTCATGCGCGTCATTTCGCGCACGACGCAGCCTTTTTCAAAAGTGCAGTCTTCCGTCATGTCGGCATTGGTTCAGCAAAATGAGAAGAGCGCCTTTCTTGCACTTTACAATCAGAAGCTGAAAACAGCCAACATCAAGGTCACTCTCCCGAAAGCGTAGATGGATGCGGCGGGACTTGTGTGGTGAAGTTTGACATCCTATGAAGACATGTGAAAAGCGCCCCGTGACGTGGGCGCTTTTCCTAATTATTGGGTGAAAAAGATATGGAAAGTTTGCGTTCATTTAGGACATGATAACGTCAAGCGATGAACCTCATGCGAAAGAAGGATGAACGGGCAGATTTTGAAAAGAAAGTGAGGAGGTATCTCATGAAGGCAACAGGTATAGTACGCAGAATCGATGATCTTGGACGGGTGGTCATTCCTAAAGAGATCAGGCGCACGCTGCGCATCCGTGAAGGAGATCCACTGGAAATCTTTGTAGACCGTGACGGGGAAGTCATCCTTAAAAAGTATTCTCCGATCGGTGAATTGGGTGATTTTGCGAAAGAGTACGCGGAGTCTTTGAATGAGACGCTAGGACATCCCACACTGATTACAGATCGAGATGCGGTCATCGCCACGGCTGGCGCGCCAAAGAAAGACTATCTAGAAAAATCGATTGGACCTGAAGTCGAGAAAGCCATGGAAGAGCGGAAGTTGAGTGTCGCCACATCTGCCAGTGACATGCAGATTGTCAAGGATCGAAGCGAACATATCTCATCACGCGTCATCGCCCCGATTATCTATAACGGTGATCCAATCGGAAGCGTCATTCTCTTTTCGCGGGACGAGCAGGTTCGCATGGGTGAACTCGAGACAAAGCTCGCTGAGACGGCGGCTGGATTTCTCTCAAAACAAATGGAGCAATAGCGGATTTTACGGCCTCATTCATGTGGGACAGGGTGTGCGCGCCCTGTCTCTTTTCTTGTATTGGGCGCGCAAAGAGGTGTGCGTCAACGTCTATGCACGTGAGAATGCAGGTGCGACAACCGGGAGAAAGGCCTCAGCGATGACGGTGTGTCCGTGGGCGTTTGGGTGAATCGGAAAGGAGACGCCGTTTCGGCCGGGGGCGCCTGCCACACCGTTTCTGTAGCCGTCAATCAGCTCTGCCTGTCGCCCGGCAAACGCCTCTGCGACCGGTGCAACTGTAGCGCCGATGAGCGCTGCAGCGGGAAGGATGACGCGTTCATTGTATATGGAAACAGCAACGTCGGCGGCGGGCGTGCGGGATACGGATTGTAGAGCGTGCCGACGGCAAGCGGGTGACGTGTGAGCGCGCGAATGCGGCGCAGTGAGTTTGCATAGGCGAAGGCGCTTGCCTTGAGCGCGCGTTCTACTTCTGCACGCTGCAAAGAGAGCAGGATCGGCACATTCTGAATAAGGTCATCACCGCCGATCAGCACACAAATGATTTGTGCAGTGAGACCGCCTGTGATCCAGGCGTCATTAAAGCGAAGCGCTGATGACAATGCGTAGGATGTCATTCCGGGTTGACCATAATTGCGATAGTCAAGTGGGAGATTCACTTGCCGCGAACACAGGCGTGTGAGCACAGGGACAAAACCGCGTGTCGGCGGTGCACCGTAGCCTGCCGCGATGGAATCCCCATAAACGGTGATTTGGTTCATCCTCTCCCCTCCTCATTTAAGGTATGTCACTCGCTCGGAGGAGAAAGGGCGTTTTGCACAGTGATCGTGCAAAAAACATGCGACGCAGCCGAAGAGGGATGTTCAACTGGAAGTCAGGGTGTTCCATCGTTGTCGATCGCAGCCCGTTTTTTTAGGCATGGGCAAAGGCGGGAGACGCTCTCTGTGTTTTTGCATAGCATGAGAGGGATGAGACGATGGAATAAAGGAGGGGCAAGCGTGCAAAAAAATACAGGTAAATCACGGATAGCTAAAAAACGTCCACTCAAAACGGATGCGCGTGTTGAAAAAAATGCTCATGCTCCACTTGAAGCGACGCGCTCGCAGGGAACGCCCGGCGGTTCATTTGACACGCTGAAGGAAAACATGAAGAAAATCGATAAAGGCAGCTTGTTTGACGCGTTAAAGCGTGTAAAAGACATGAAGCCAGAAGCGTGGCGCGATCCCTCTTCGGTGCGCGACCTAACCCAAAACATCGCGCAAGATATCGGCATCAAGGTTGATCCAAGACGTATGAACGCCTTTTTAAACGCGTTCACCGATGCGACGAAAAACGCTGATGATAAGGGACCGAAAGTGTCTGTTGAGGAGATTGCCAAGAAGTATGGCGGTGACGCAGTTGATGAGAAGACCATTAAGGAAATCAAGAAGTTCGTAAAATGATGGTAGTTAAATGGCAAAAGGGCAGCGCCGCGAGGCGTGGTGCCCTTTTTCTGTGCAATCGGATGTTACAGGGATGTTTTGCGCACACTTGACGATTTTTTAGAGGCGGCGCGTCCGCGTTTTGCGGCGCTGCCCTTTACAGGCCTTCGTACAGTGTGAGAGCGGCGCGAGGGTTTTTGCTTTGGCGGATCGATGGCCGGAGGTGCTGGATCATCGGTCTTCTTTCCGTCTCCGAGACGGTTGAACACAGTCGCGCCGAGTGGAGAGTTCATGAGGGCCATCAAAATGTTTGTAAAGTCGGATGTGTCAAGGTTTTTTCCTTTTGACTCCATCAGTTTCTTGAGCACGCCCGAATCTTTTAAGGAGTTTGTCGTGACGAAAAGGGTGTCCAAGACCTGGTCGGCCTGTTGGACATAACGCGCGCACTGTTTGCAAAACTCGCGTAAAGAGGTGATCGTGCCTAGCGAATCTTCAATGGATTTTGGCGTGAGCGATTTGCTGATCGATTGAATGGCATCCGCCGTTTTTTTTGCAGGCGCATGGGTTTCCGCGCGAATCAGTTGGAGTTCACGCCGCAAGCGTACGCGCTCTTTTTCATTCTCTGGCGTCTTGTCCAGTTGCTGTAGACGCGCGCGCAGCGCTTTAATGCGTTCATTTCGTTGTTGTTCCGTGATTTTGGAGGCCATTTCGTGTGTCAACTCCTGCGCAGTGCCTTCTTTGCGCAGTATATGAAAACAAGGCGCTCCGCGTGATGCGTAGCGCCTCGAAAGAAAAGATAGGAGATAAAAACGGGACGTGTCAGAGTGCGATACGATTGGAAAACTCGCGCAAACGGTCCATCGCTTTTTCCAAATTCGGCATGGATGTCGCGTAAGAAATTCTGAAATTATTTGGCGCGCCAAAGCTTGAACCGGGCACAACCGAGATTAACGCTTCAGACAAGAGCAGTTCTCCGAGGTGATCGCCGTCGCGAATGATGATTTCTTCGCCTGATGGTTTTTTGTATGCTTTATTGAACCATGCGGACGCGTTAGGAAACACGTAGAACGCGCCATTGGGCTGTGCGCACGTGAGACCGGGGAGCTCTGCGAGTGCGCGCGTGACAAACTGGAGCCGCTCGCGCAGGGTCTCGCGCGTCTGTGGCGAAAAGGTGCCAAGCGCCCCGAGCGCTGCGCGCTGAGAGATCGACGAAGGATTGGCCGTTGTGTGCGACTGAAAGCTCGACATGGCTTGTATCAATTTGCGATCACCCGCCACGTAGCCCACACGCCAGCCTGTCATGCTGAATGTTTTTGAGAATCCATTCACGACAAGTGTGCGCTTGCGCATTTCGTCGCTCACCGTCGCAATGCTTTTGTGTGTCACGCCGTACGTCAACTGCTCGTAGATCTCATCGCTCACCACATAGAGCGAAGTTGAAGCGATCACGTTCGCCAGGGCATCGATTTCTTCCGGTGTGTACGTGACACCCGTCGGATTGCTCGGCGAGTTGATCAGAATCGCTTTGGTGCGCGGTGTGATCGCGCGCAACACTTGTTCCGGCGTCACTTTGAACCCACTTCGCTCATCCGTTTCAAGAACGACAGGAACGCCGTCTGCGAGGCGAATCTGTTCTGGATAGCTCACCCAATAGGGCGCAGGCAAAAGCACTTCGTCACCCGGGTCAAGCAGGGTGACAAAAATGTTGTAGAGCGACTGTTTTGCGCCCGTGCTTACAATAATTTCATCTGGCGAATAGGTGAGACCATTTTCCTGCGCCAGCTTCTCGGCGATCGCCCTGCGCAACTCGACGATTCCCGCAGGTGCTGTGTACTTTGTAAATCCTTCCGTAATCGCGCGAATTGCCGCAAACGATGCGGCAAGTGGAGTGGGAAAGTCTGGTTCACCCACCGTGAGATTGACGACGTCATGCCCTTTTGCGATCAGATCTTTTGTTTTTGTATCCAGCGACAACGTGGGCGATGGAGAAATCGCCTGTGCGCGTCGCGATAGCGTGTGCGTCATATGCTTTCTCCCTTGTTTTTATTGAAAGTATAGCATATGCACATGACCCAGGCGCAGGGAATGGGTTCAATTATCCTCCAAAAAGTGAACGCACGGCATTCCAGGCGCGTTCCCACACAGGGGCGTTTTTCTCTGGATGTGCCACACATGTGACCGTCGGCGCCGTCCCTGCGCGAAAGGGCAAGATATCGCGGTCAGGGCACATCGATGTGGCGCGTTGGCCAGTTTCTGGGTCGATCGCCACATTTTCAATGCCGGATGTCGCGGTTGCTAAAAAGCCACTGCTCGGTCGCTCGCGAATGGCCTGTTCCATGACATTTGCAAAAATCGGCGCGGCGACATGCGACGCGAGAGAACTTAGCGGGCGCATCTGGTCGTATCCGACCCACACGGCGCACACGGCGCGCGGCGTATAGCCGACCATCCACGCATCGGTGTCAGTCGTGCCTGTCTTTGCGGCGACAGGTTCAGTCAGAAGGCTTGCAACGCGATACCCGGTTCCACCTGGTTTCATGACATGTGTCAGCATCTGGGTCATCTGTGCCGCGATGCCCGGTCGCAACACCTGAAGGCGATCGTCTGGCGCGCGGCGCAACACGTGGCCTTGCGCATCGGTGATGCGCGAGACAAAATGCGGGTGCACAAGCAGGCCGCCATTGGCAAACACCGCGTAGGCGCGCGCCATCTGAAGTGGGGAGACTGGGAACACGCCGAGCGCGAGGCTTGGGTAAGGCTTCATGTCATCTGGCAGTCCAAGCGCGCGCGCCGTCTTTATGACGTGGAGAAGCCCCGTGTCAAGCGCCGTATGCACAGCGTACACATTGTCAGAGCGCGCGATCGCTTGCTGCATGTCGAGGTTGTGATAAGCGTAGTCATCCGCAAAATTGTGCACAAGATAGGCTGAACCTGGCGTGCGGGACAGTGAAAAGACCGTCGGTGCGCTCTTGTAGCGGGTCGCCGGTGTCTTTCCGCGCTCAAGCGCCGCCGCATACACCATCGCTTTAAATGTTGAACCAGGCTGCCGCATGGCTTGTGCGCGGTCATAGGGACTTGTGCGATAGTCGCGGCCGCCCGAATAGGCCAAAATATCGCCATTTTGCGGATCCATTACGACCACCGCCGCCTGCAGTCCGGGAAACGGCTGCAGCTTTGTCTTGATGATCTGATCGACGTGTCGCGAAAGGGTGACATCAAGCGGTGTGTGGATCATCAGGCCGCCCCGGTAGAGATCGTCGCTCGTCAGATGAAACTGCTGCTTGAGATCGCGCGTTGCCGCATCGACAAAATAGGGCGCGTCCGTTTGCGCAGCGGTGCGCCGGATGTATGTGAGCGGCTGTCGTTCTGCGGCGCGCGCGGCGGCTGTTGTAATGAAACCTGCGTGTACCATGGCGGATAGCACCGTATGTTGTCGCTCCTTTGCCGCTTTTGGATGCAACAGCGGATCATAGAGGCTTGGCCCCTTTGGCAGTCCTGCGAGCATCGCGCTTTCTGCCAGGGTCAATCGCGAGACGGGCTTGCCAAAATACGAGAGTGAGGCGGTTCCAATTCCTGTGGCGCCTTCTCCATAGTAGATGACATTCAGGTAGTCACTAAGGATTTGCGGTTTTGTATAGTGCCACTCCAGTTGCATGGCCAGGAGCATTTCGCGCATTTTTCGCGAAAGTGTGCGATCGCTTGTCAAGAAAAGGTTTTTAGCCAGTTGTTGTGTGATCGTGGAGCCGCCTTGCACGACGTGGCCCGCGCCGACATTGGCCAAGAGCGCGCGTGCGATTCCTTTTAGATTGATGCCGTGATGCGCGTAAAACTGACGGTCTTCGATCGCAACGGTCGCTTCTTGCAGGCTCAGTGGAATGTCCGCAAGTGTGACAACCTGGCGCGTGACTCCGGCAGATACGAGATCGGCGAGGCCTTTTCCATCAGACGCGAGGATGCGCGAAGGGTCCATGATGATCCCTTTTGGAAGTGGGGCATATTTCAGGTAGCCGAGTGTGCAGAGAAAAAAGCCCGCAAGGCTTGAGCTGATGAGAATCATCGGCTTTGCCTGAAAGAGACGCAGTATGCGCCGCGGTTCATCCGTGTGCGGTGGGTGGGGTGATTCTACTGTGATGCGAAAAAGTGTGGCAGGCGTGAGTAACAGGGGGTGAAGTCTCCATTTGCGCAATGCGGTCGCCTCCTTGCGTTTCCAGTATGCCCCAGTTCATCGAAACAAAATCAGGTGCGTCAAGGAGCGCTTGGCACAGGTGCTACGATGGATCGAAGCGTTCTGCGGCCTTTTTTAAACAACTTCAAAGAGATGTCGTCGCAGGATCGCCGATTTGCTATACTAGCGAAGATGTTTATTGTGAGGACGAGGAGTGTCAAGATGGAACTTTGGTATACGGAGAAACAAACGGCGAATTACGGGATCACGGCGAAGATCAAAGAGTCCCTTCACACGGAGACGAGCGAGTTTCAAGACATCGCGATGATTGACACGCTGGAGTGGGGGCGCATGCTCGTACTTGACGGCTGTGTGATGACAACCGATCGCGACGAATTCGTGTACCACGAGATGATCTCGCATGTGGCGCTTAGCGCGCACAAAAATCCGCAAAAGGTGCTTGTCGTAGGCGGAGGGGACGGTGGCGTGATCCGCGAAGTGATCAAGCATCCGACCGTGACGCACGCCGTGCTCGCAGAGATTGACGGGCGGGTTATTGATGTATCGAAGAAATATCTGCCGGCGATTGCATGTGCGCTTGACGATCCGCGCGTCTCGGTGCGCGTGATTGACGGCATCGCGCACGTCAACGAGAGCGAAGGCGAGTATGACGTGATCATCGTGGACTCAACCGACCCAATCGGGCCTGCAGTCGGTTTATTTGCACGGGACTTTTATGAAGCGATCTATCGCGCGCTGCGCCCGGATGGCATCGTCGTGGCGCAGACGGAGTCGCCGTTTTTTAACGGTGAACTGATCGCGCGCGTCTTTGGGGATCTTTCGTCGCTCTTTGCGCAGACGCACCTCTATCTCGCGTCCATTCCGACCTACCCGAGCGGACTTTGGAGCTTCACGATTGGCAGCAAGGTGTATGATCCAAAAACGATCGCCGATCTTGCGCGGACAAGCCAGCTTGTCACGAAGTATTACACGCCGGAACTGCACGCTGCCGCGTTTGCGTTGCCGCGCTTTGCCAAGGAGTTGGTCACAAAGTGAGGGGACATCGCGAACCGTTTGACCCGGCGTACACGGGGCAGTCGTTTATTGGCGCAAAAGATGGATACGAGGCTGCGCGCGCGGTGATCTATGGTATGCCGATGGACTGGACGACGTCGTTTCGGCCAGGGACGCGGCTTGGGCCACGGCGCATTCGTGAAGTGTCGCTCGGGCTAGAAGAGTACAGCCCGTATCTCGACCGCAGCCTTTTGGATGCGAGTTTTGTGGATATGGGAGACATTCCACTGCCTTTTGGCAATCCCGATCGCAGCCTCGCCATGATCGAGGAGTATGTAGGCAAGTGGCTGGATGACGGCAAGTTTCCGCTCGGGCTTGGCGGGGAGCACCTTGTCACGCTTGGCGTGATGCGCGCCGTGGCAAAGCGTATCCCGGAGGTCGCACTTGTGCATTTTGACGCGCACACTGATTTGCGCGATCAGTACGAGGGTGAACAGCTCTCTCACTCTGCGGTCATCAAAAAGGTCGCGGGGTTTGTCGATCCTGCAAACATCTTTCAGTTCGGGATTCGCTCAGGCACGCGCGAGGAGTTCGCGTGGGCGAAGAAGCATACGAATTTTTATCCGTTTGACGTGCTTGAGCCACTGCGCGGGTGTCTGGCGCGGCTTGAGGGGCGGCCAATCTATGTCACGGTTGACATTGATGTGCTTGATCCCGCGCACGCGCCAGGAACAGGGACGGCGGAAGCGGGCGGGATCACCTCAAAAGAGCTGCTTGCGTCGATACATGCGATGAAGGGACTCAATGTGGTGGGTTTTGACCTCGTTGAAGTCGCACCTGTTCTTGACGCGACAGAACAGACGCAGATTGTTGCGGCCAAAGTGGTGCGTGAAGCACTGCTGGCATTTGCTGACTGATGGAGCGGGAACGGGTGGGTACGATTCACATTGTATCGGGGGAGCTTGACACAAAGGCACCTGCGCGGATTCGCCTGCGCGGCTCCCTCTATCAGGCGATCTATAAGGAGCCGGAGGAGAACTTCGCACAGACGGAGACGACGGTTACCTTCTCGCTCACGCGCAGGCCGTTTATCCGCGTGGAGCGGGTGGGGGGTGTACGCGCTTCATACAATTTTGAACTGGATCAGACGACAGACGGATTCTACGATTTTCCGGAAGGAAAAGTGGAGCTTCGCGTACACACCACAACACTCGCCGTTTTCGTGACAAACCGTGGGATTCAAGCGGAGATCGTCGCATCAATGGTCATGCAAGGCGCAGATGAACAACCGCTAACGATTGCGATTGAACTTGAGTTTGAGCCGTGAGTGATGTCGTGAAAGGGGTGATGGCGTGAAGAGCTTTCGCGATCCTGTGCACAATCTCATCGCGTTTGGTGAAGAGGATCAATTGCTCATTGACCTGATCAATACAGCGGAAGTGCAGCGCATGCGGCGCATTCGGCAACTGGGACTCAGCAACATCGTCTACCCGGGCGCCGAGCACTCCCGTTTCGTCCACTCGCTTGGGGTCACCCATCTCGCTCGCCGTTTTCTCGACGAGGATTGTGCGGGAGAGCGAACGCGCGGGGCGTACGCTTTGCGTGAATACCGTCAGCTAGCGCTTGCTGCGGCCCTCCTTCACGACATTGGCCACGGACCATTCTCGCATGCGCTCGAAGCGGTCACGGGCGTTCGTCATGAGCGGTTCACGTCGGCGATCATACGCAGTAAAGAGACTGAGGTTCATCAGGTGCTGGAGGCATATTCCAGCGGATTTTCTGAACAGGTGGCGCGGTTGATTGAGAAGAATTTTCCGGAGAGTCGCGCGATTGTAAAATTGCTCTCTTCACAGCTTGACATGGACCGCACGGATTACCTTTTGCGCGATGCGCTGATGACAGGGGCGGGATATGGCACGTTTGATGTGGAGTGGCTCCTTCATGTCATGCGTATCGGCGAAGTCCAGGGGGAGCCGGAGATAGGGCTTGACCTTGCACGCGGCCAGAGCATTGCTGAGGACTATATCATGTGTCGCTATTATATGTATCTTCATGTCTATTTTCATCGCTTGACGCGTTCTGCCGAAGTGCTTGTCGAGCGTACGCTTGCTCGTGCTGCGCAAGTCGGGGCAGATCTTCCAGGGTTTCCGGCTCTGCGCGCGCTGCTGCAAGGGGATTTGCGACTGGCAGTGGATGGCAGAAAGAACGCTGCCGAGATAGGATCATCTGCGATCACCGATTACCTTGAATTGGACGATCACCTTCTGTGGTCTGCGCTGCGCGCGTTTTCCCGGCACGAGGATGCGGTGCTTGCGGATTTGGCGCAGCGCCTTTTGAATCGGCGCCTATTTCACAGTGTGGATGTACATTCAAACGATGAGGCAATGATGTGGCAGGCGCGCATGGAACGTGTCGCCCACAAAAAAGGATTGCCAGCCCATTTTTACGTGATCTTTGACCAGGCGGGCAGTCAGGCGTACAAAGATCCGTATGTCGGAGCGGATGAACCCGATCCAACGCTTGAGCAAATCTATCTTTTTGACGTACACGGCAACGCGACGGAACTGGCGCGCCAGTCGTTCATTGTCGAAGCGGTGAAATCGCGTCGCGCCAGTGTGTCGCGCGTGATTTTCCCGAGGGAGTGGTTGGATGAGGGATGAGGATGTATGGCTTCAGGCGTTGCTTGAAGCGGTTCGCGTCGGTGTTCACGCGGTGGATCACCGCGGTGTGACGATCCTCTACAATCAGATGGCGGCGACGCTTGACGGTCTTACGCGCGAAGAGGTGCTCGGACGGCATGTGCTTGACGTATACCCATCGCTTACGGAGGAGACCAGCTCGCTGTTGCGCGTTTTGCGCTCAGGAGATCCTGTGCTCTTGCGCCGTCAATCGTATCGAAACTTTCGGGGGGACGAGGTGCACACTGCGAATGCGACGCGCGCTGTGTATCGTGATGGACGGCTGTACGGGGCCTTAGAGATCGCGCAAGACATTACGGAGGTTCAGCATCTCGCAGAGCGGGTCGTCGAACTTCAGGCGGCCACCCGTCCACCGCGTTCAGGTGGCCGTTCGGCTACGGTGCGTTACACACTTGAGGATATACTCACAACTGACCCTGTGTTGCTGGAAGTGAAAGCGCGCGCAAAGCGAGCTGCGCGCACATCGTCTCCAGTTTTGATTTACGGCCCGACGGGGACGGGGAAGGAACTTTTTGCGCAGGGCATTCACGCGGCGAGTCCGCGCGCAAACGGCCCTTTTATCGCGCAAAATTGCGCGGCGCTCCCTGGTCCGCTTCTTGAAGGAATTCTCTTTGGCACGGTAAAAGGGAGCTTTACAGGCGCTGAGAATCGCGCGGGGCTGTTCGAACTCGCGAGTGAAGGGACGCTTTTTCTCGACGAGATTCATGCACTGCCCATTGACTTGCAGGCAAAACTCCTGCGCGTGCTTGATGATCAGCACGTCCGCCGCCTGGGGGATCAAAAAGCGCGCGTGATTGATGTGCGTATCCTCGCCGCGATGAATGTGGAACCGGAAATTGCCGTGCGCGAGAAGATGCTACGTGAAGACATCTTCTATCGCATTCAGGTGGTTTCTTTGCGCTTGCCCGCACTCGCGCAGCGGCAAGCGGATCTGAAGCTTCTGATCGATCACTTTGTGGCGGATTGCAACGCGCGGTTTGGCATGACGGTGCGCGGGGTAACGGAGGATGCCATGCGCGTTTTGCGCGCAGCGGCGTGGCCTGGGAATGTGCGGGAACTGCGCCATGCGCTTGAATCGGCGATGAATCTGGTGGATGGCGATTGGATTGATGTGAAACATTTGCCGCAGTATCTCGCGCAGTACCACATGTCGCGCGGTGAGCCGGATGCAGGTGAGCCGGGAAGTTTACATCCTCTTGCAGACAGGCGACAACAGGGGCTCTTCGCGAGTGTAGAGGCGCTTGAACGTGACCTGATTGCGCACGCGCTTGCCGTTTGCGGATGGAACGTGAGCGCTGCCGCGACCCTGCTTGAGATCCCTCGTCAGACGCTGCAGTCCAAGATGAAAAAGTTGGGTATTTCCCGAAACATTGCGACTTCTGAAATGCGCTCTGCAGAGGTGAATAAGACAACGCGCAGTGGACAGAATGACTAAGGTCGATGGAAGAGAGGGTGTGGTTGCGTTGGAAAACGTAACGTCTCACTCAAGGTAGGACGATCATTCCACTTCTTATAGAAGTTGGAGGGATGTGCTAAAGACAATTACAGTTGTTTCCACGTCTTTGATCTCCTCGGTGACGGTTCAAGCCTCACAGCTTAGTACGAGGAAACACGTACGGCCAATCATCCATTGACAAGAGAGGACCTTTAGGTCCTCTTTTTTTGTGTATGCAAATGAGAGATAACACAGTCAGAATAAAATAATATACCAATGGTCAAATACCAAAGCCTAACGGGTGGTGAAAAGGGGAGCTCGCATGGAATTGCGACTGACGTGAAACGATACGCAATGAAATCGTGTACGTTTGTTGTGGGATTGACCCAACCGTGTCGATCTCATGAAACATCAGTCGCACACCTTGCCGGAAAGAGACAAACCAATTATCTTTATACTAAAGATAATTGGTTGTTCGAGTTCGCCTGCAGAAATAGCGAGTGTGCGCATGCGAATGTCTCTGAAAGGTAGGCGAAAATCTGTGAGATCTTACGCATCGTGGATTTATAAACTGCGTTTTCTCATCATTATCCTCTGGATCGTCGGTGCAGTTCTCTCTGTCAAGGTTCTGCCCAATCTCAATTCGGTCGTCGCGCACCACAGCACGCCTTTTCTTCCTTCCACGGCAGAGTCACAGGTTGCGTCGCGACTTGCCGGAACCATGCAGGGAAAACATCCCTATAAGTCATCCGCGATTGTGGTGCTGGTCAATCCGAACGGATTGACGCAAGGTGACAAACAGTATCTCAATGATCAATTGGCCGTCATCAAACGCGATGAAGCGAAATACGGCGTTGATACCATTCAGTCGGCGGCGCAGACCCCACAGGGTGCCTCATCATTTTTTAGCAAAAACAAAACGACAGAGATCGCTTTTCTTGGCATGGCGCAAAGTGACACCACGAAGGCGGCACAGACCGGATACGAAAATATGCAAACACTCTTTGCACACCCGCCGCAGGGTGCGCATGTGAGTTTGACGGGCGCAACGCCGATCACCGTCGACAATATGACGATCTCGATGAATGGCGTGAGCAAAAGCGGCGGTGTAACTGTGGCACTCATTCTCGTCATCCTGTTTCTCGTGTTTCGCTCGATCATTGCGCCGATCGTCACACTGCTTACGATTGGAGTATCTTTTCTTATCACATCAGGGATCGTGGCTAAACTCGCGCTGCACGGTTTTCCGGTCTCTACATTTACGCAGACCTTTCTCATCGCGATCCTGTTCGGCGCGGGGACAGACTACTCGATCGTGATGCTCAATCGCTTTCGCGAAGAAATGACGCAGGATCATCCAGATGTGCTTGCCGCGATGACGGCCGCCATGCGCGGCGTTTCCAAAACGATCCTTTTTAGTGCGGCGACCGTCTTTGTCTCATTCGCGGTGCTCTACTTTGCAAACTTTGGTCTTTATCGCTCGGCTGTCGGTGTCAGCATCGGCGTGTTTTTCGCGATTCTCGCGTGCATGACACTGATTCCATCCATTATGGGGATCTTCGGGCGCACCCTTTTTTGGCCGCGTCGACCTGTCGTGGGAGCGGCGCACAAGCCTTCTGCGATCTGGAGTTTCTCCGGTCGCATCGCCACCCGTCACCCGTGGTGGACGATCTTGCTCTCGATCGTTTTGCTCGCGCCAATCGCGGCGCAGTTTACCAATTTGCGCTCGTTTAACTCGCTTGAAGAAATTCCTCAGGCGCCGTCCGTCAAAGGATTTCACGAAGTGGCAAACGCGTTTGGCATCGGGCGTGTGATGCCCGTTCAGGTGATTTTGCAGAGTCCTTCCAATCTGCGCTCATCGCAAGGACTTGCGACGATTGAACAGATTTCTCAGGCGCTTTCGCACGCGCCGCTTGTCTCTCAGGTGGACAGTGCGACGAGACCGACCGGAACGCTGCTTCGCGCGTTTGAACTCGCGCACCAAAACGGGCAGATCGCGCAGGGCGTCACAAAGATCAACACAGGGCTCGGACAGCTCTCAAACGGCCTGACACAGGCGGCGGTGAAGCTGCGTCAAGGCGTATCCGACCAATCGCGGCTCGTGACGGGCGCGCAAAACCTTGCGCGCGGACTCGCACAGTATCACCAAGGGGTATCGCAGTTTTCTACGCATTTGCCGACGCTTGCCACAGGTGCGAACGCCTTGGCGACGGGCGCGGCTCGGTTAGGTTCAGGATTGAGCAGATTGCAGGCGGGAATCACGCAAGAGGGCGCGGGGGTTTCTCAAGTGACTTCTGGTCTTGCAAAACTTGCACCAGGTACAGCGCAAGTTGCGTCAGGTTTGCAAAGTCTCCAGTCTTCAAGCGCTAAATTCTCGGCGTTGTCAGCGCAGATGAACCAGGCGCTTGCGGCGTGGCTCAAGGCGCACCCAAGCGCAAATGACGCATCGATGCAACAGATTCTCGGCATGTCGGGCGCGCTCGCGCAGGGACTCTCGCAAACGGCGAGTGGAACGGCTCAATTGGCGTCAGGCGCATCGGCACTTCACGCGGCAACCGGCAGACTCGCGGCAGGAGCGGGCCCGCTATCCCAAGGCATGCAGGCGCTCGCGACGGCGTCCGGTAAACTTTCGGCGGGAGCTTCTTCACTCCATCAGGGAGGAACTGCACTCGCGAATGGCGCACAACAACTTGCGACAGGCGCCGCGCAACTCGCACACACATCAGGTCAATTGGCCACGGGTGCATCGCAAGTCGCATCCGGTGTGGCGCAGTCGGCGGCAGGTACATCGCAACTGCAAAATGGGCTTGCCAAGGCAGCGAGCGGTGCGACGCAGCTACACAGCGGACTGAGCTCTGCCAATCAGGCGCTTCATCAGTCACAAAATGCCGCACAAAGCGGAAACCCTGGGTTTTACGTTCCAGCATCGGTTGTGGCAAAGAATGCATCCTTACAAAAAGCGATGAACGCTTACATCTCTCCTAACGGCCATATTGCGCAGTTTACGGTCGATCTCACGGTCAACCCGTACAGTGCGGCCGCTCTTTCAGATGTTGCGAAACTCCGCAATGTCGCGCAAGTGGCGCTAGCGGCAAGCCCGCTTCACTCAGGGCAAATTTATATGGGCGGTACGAGCGCGGGACAAGAGGATCTCAATCAGATCTCAAACGCCGACTTTTTGCGCACGGTGTCCCTGATCTTCCTTGCGATCTTCGTCCTGCTCGCCATCATGCTTCGATCGCTGCTTGCGCCACTCTACATTCTGGTGTCGCTGATTGCCAGTTATTTTGTGACGATGGGTGTCATGCAGGTTGTCTTTGTCTCCGTGCTTCACTACACGGGAATCGACTGGACGGTGCCCTTTTTCTCCCTGCTCCTCTTGGTGGCACTTGGCGTCGATTACAGCATTTTCTTGATGGCGCGCTTTGATGAGATGTTAAAAGAGGGCTTGGCACCGCGCACGGCGATCCGCCTTGCCATGCAGCGTATGGGAGGCGTCGTCTTTGCGGCGGCAATCATCATGGCAGGAACATTTGGCTCAATGACAGTCGCAGGCGTTACTGCGCTTCTTGAGATCGGATCATCCGTGGTTTTGGGGCTCTTCATTTATACAGGTCTTTTGTTGGGATTCTTCGTGCCCTCAGCCGTCTCCGTGGTCGACCGCGCGCACCACTGGCCATTTTTTACACGCGATGAAACCGAGAATGAAGTGGACGGACGCCGCGCGCGTGCAAGCGATGGCGCGCTAATGGTAGACTGAAAAGAGCATGAGAGAGGAAGGGTGAAGCGAATGAAAACGGAGCGCTTGGCGTATGGACTGCGCGTTCTTTTCGTCGGTTTCAACCCTTCCCTGCGCTCGCACGAATTAGGCTTCAACTATGCGGGGCGATCCAACCGCTTCTATACCATACTGTATCAATCAGGACTTACAACGCGGCTTTTTACACCGCAAGAGAGCTCCCTTCTCTTGCAGGAATACGGGTATGGGTTTACGAATATTGTCGCGCGCCCGACGCGCAGGGCGGATGAACTGTCACGCGAAGAGTATCGCGAAGGGGCGGTTTTGTTGCGCGCGAAGATCGAAGCGTACCGGCCAATGATTGCCTGTCTCGTCGGGAAGGGTGTCGCCCAGGCGTTTTTCGGAAAGGCGATTCGGGCGTTTGGCTTTTTGGAGTCTCAGGCAGATGGGTGTACGCATTATTTTGTCGCGCCCGCTACAAGTGGGCTGGTGCGAATGAAGCTTGCGGAACAAGTCGCGGTGTATCGCGCGCTGGCAGAGGAAGTCGCACACTGTCCGTGGCCGATGCGAGAAATTAGAGGTGAAGGGCGATGAGAGAACAAGAAACGGATTGTTCACGCCGGCAAGAAGAGGAGCAACAAAGCGCAGATGCGCTTTTAACGGAAGAGCGTGTTCCGTGCGGGAAAGAGATTTTGCCAAACGGCATCCAAGACCTGGATATCGTGATTTACGATCTATTAAAAGACCTCGAACTGCAACTGCTCGGCTCAGAGCCAGAACTTCACGGCATCACGCCAAAGCAGACGATTCTCTTGCGGAAAGTGCGTCAGGTGTCGCGCGCAACGGCCAGCCAGATCGGGGAGATGATGGGGATCACATCTGGGCCTGTGACGACACTGACGCATGGACTTGTCGAGAAGCAGTTGCTGGCGCGCGCGGTGGATGAGGATGATCGGCGTGTGGTCTGGTTTACGCTCACAGAGCGGGGAGAGGCGTTGATCCGCGAAGTCATCGCGCATCGCCAAGCCAATGTTCAGGCGTTTCTCGGCGCGCTTCCGGCGCACAGTCGTGACGATTTTTATCGCCTCTACAGCGATGTGCGCAATGCGCTAAAGTTGCTGCGCTAACCTATTTCGATAGGATGCGGGGTATCATTTATTACAACGTGATGATGGACTAGGGTACCTGCACACGCAAGTTACCTTGAGCGACGTATGATGTACGAACATTAAGGAGGTGATATCGTATGACACACCACCATCCTGTTCGAGACATCAACGAAGCCATCAAGGAATTGCAAGAGGCGAAGCGCTTTCTTTTGCATCGTAAGTTCGAGCGAGCTGAAAATGAATTGGCCGATAGTCTTGTTGAAATCGCGAGGGCGATTCGGGGCATTAATCGGAAAGAGTATTAAATCAGTACAATCGAAGAAAAAGGGGACTTTCTCAAACGTCACTTCAAGTGGCGAAGGGAGAGTTTCCTTTTTCTCTTTATTTGGCATGAAAATTGCTTACCTCCTTGCAAGGTCGTTGATGACGAAACGATGGCGCAAGGGGGATTTTTTGTGTCTGATCCATACGGTATAAGGCGTGTGCTCGAACCGCGCGGCGCAATGCCGCAACCCGCGTGGCGGCTTGACGCCACACCGGTGTGCAGGGAGGATGAAGTGCTGATTGATGTGTCGGCGCTCAATGTGGACGCCGCGTCGTTTCAGCAAATCGTCGCGGATGTCGGCCGTGACGAACGTGCTGTTTCCGAGCGCATCATGTCCATCATCCGTGAACGCGGGAAGCTTCATAACCCAGTTACCGGGTCCGGGGGGATGCTGCTTGGCACCGTGCGTGAAATCGGGCTGAACTATGCGAATCGGTCGGGTATTGCGCCAGGGGATCGCATTGCCACCCTTGTCTCGCTCTCGCTCACGCCGCTTTACATGGAGGAAATTCACTCGATTCATCTGGATACAGGCCAAGTTATCTGTCGCGGCACCGCCGTTCTCTTTTCTAGCGGGCTGCTCGCGCGCCTGCCGAGCGATTTGCCTGAAACGCTCGCGCTCGCTGTGTGTGACGTGTGCGGGGCGCCAGCGCAGGTGGCGCGCATCTGCCAACCGGGGCAAACGGTGGCGATTTTCGGCGCAGGCGGCAAATCGGGGATGCTGTCCGCCGTTCAGGCACGCCGAAAAATCGGCGAAAAGGGGCGACTGCTCGCGTTTGAGACTGCCGAAAAATCAGCGCAAGCGCTGCGCGAACTCGGTTGTGTTGACCATGTCGTGGTGGCGGACGCGCGCGACCCTGTGCAAACGCTGAACGCGATGCTGGATGTGACGGGCGGTGCGCTTGCGGATGTCACCATCAACTGCGTAAGCGCACCTGGCACGGAACTTGCTTCCATTCTGGTGACCCGCACGCGCGGGCTGGTTTACTTCTTTAGCATGGCGACATCCTTCACAGCGGCTGCACTCGGGGCGGAGGGTGTCGGCAAAGACGTCGACATGCTGATTGGCAACGGATACGCAGAGGGGCACGCAGAGCTGGCGTTTGAACTCGTGCGGGATGAACCCAAATTGCAGGCTGTCTTTGCAGCAAAACTGGCACAACCAACCGGGGGAGGAACACCACAATGAGCCTTGCGCCACACGAGATTTTGTACGGGAAAAAACAGCGACATTTTCGCGATATTCCGCTCTATAAGGACGTTACGGATGAGCAGTGGAACGACTGGAAGTGGCAACTCACGCACACGATTGATACCATGGAGGATCTCGCGCAAGTGGTCAATCTGACGCCTGAGGAAAAAATCGGCGTATCGCGCGTCAAGGAGTCCATTCCGCTGCGCATCACGCCATACTACGCGATGCTTATGCACCCGGATGATCCGAACTGTCCCGTGCGTCTGCAGGCGGTTCCGCTGTCCCATGAGATGTCCCGCTCGCCGTGGGATATGGAGGACCCGCTCGCAGAAGACGAGGATGCTCCCGCGCCCGGTCTGACGCACCGCTATCCGGATCGCGTTCTCTTTTTAATCACAAACCAGTGCTCGATGTACTGCCGTCACTGCACGCGCCGCCGCTTTTCAGGCGCTGTCGGACACGCGGTGCCAAAGCCGCAGCTCGACGCGGCGATCGATTACATCCGCCGCACACCAGCGGTTCGCGACGTGCTGCTCTCTGGCGGTGATGGGCTGCTCGTCAATGACAAGATCCTCGAATACATCATCTCAAGCCTGCGTGCGATCCCGCACGTCGAGATCATTCGCATCGGAACGCGCGCGCCCGTCGTTTTCCCACAGCGCATCACAGAGAACCTCTGCAACATCCTGCGCAAATACCACCCGGTGTGGATCAATACGCACTTCAACCACCCGGATGAGATCACGCCGGAGGCAAGACTTGCGTGCGAGCGCCTCGCTGACGCAGGTGTGCCCTTGGGCAACCAGACGGTGCTGATGCGCGGAGTGAACGATTGCGCGCACATCATGAAAAAACTGATGCACGACCTTGTCAAAATTCGCGTCCGCCCGTACTACATCTATCAGTGCGACCTGTCAGAGGGGATCAGCCACTTCCGCACGACCGTCTCCAAAGGCCTTGAAATCATGGAACAGTTGCGCGGCCACACGTCTGGCTACGCTGTTCCCACCTTTGTCGTCGATGCACCGGGGGGCGGCGGCAAGATTCCGGTCATGCCGCAATATCTGATCTCGCAAGGGCACAGCAAAGTGATCCTGCGCAATTTTGAAGGGGTCATCTCGGTCTACAACGAGCCGGTCTACGAGGATCAAGGGTGTCCGCCGACGTGCACACACAACCACGAAGAAGAGGCGATCGGCGTTGCGAAGCTGCTTGCCAATCAGGCGCTGAGCCTTGAGCCGAAGGGCTTGCACCGCGCGGCGGGCCACCAAGGTGAGGGCGCAGGGCGGCAGGCGCTTGCCAATCAGGCGATGCGTGGCGGGACATGGGATGGCGATGCGTAATGGATGAAGTGTGTGATGTGATCATTTGCGCGCGACGCCAAACCTGTGCGCAGTGTTTGCGATGCGCGGCATGCTCGCGGCACGCGACGTGATGATGGAGATCTGGGCGCGGGCTGAGGCGATTGGCGCACGCGCGCTGGCCGTGGTCGGCACGAACAAGCATGCCGGGAAGACGACACTGCTTGGCGGGCTGCTCCAGTGCGCACCCCGCGCGTCGCTTGCGCTTGTGAGCATTGGCGTTGATGGCGAGCGGGCTGACGTGATCTTGGGTACGCCAAAGCCGCAGATCGTCTGCCGACAGGGGACATGGGTTGCGACGGTGATCGCGGCGAATGCCGAATCGTCGGCAGCCGTGGCGTGGCACGCGCCAACATCGGTCACCTCGCCCTTAGGTGAGGTGTGGATCGGGCAGACGCGCGCCCCCGGTTCGGTCGTTTTGGCAGGTGTGCGGCAAAAGGAGCAGTTGCTTTCGCTCAAGGCACAGTTTTTTGCGCGAGGTGCGGCTTATGTGCTGATCGATGGCGCGCTTTCACGGATGGCTGCGGTCGATCCGGAGCTTGCCGATGGTGTCGTTCTCGCGGTGGGAAACGTGCACGGCTCGCTCCAAGAGACGGTTGCGGTCGCAAAATCTGCACTTTTGCGTCTGGGCCTATCCGAACTTGAGCCGGAACTCGCGCGGCAACTGCCGGATCTCTCATCTGTAAAAGGCCTTGTCGCATGGGCGTCTGACCGTTACGGTGAGTCGCTCTGGGGCGATCCAATTTTCTTGCCTGAAGGCAGTCTGCTCACGGACGATTTAGAGCGAGACTTTCGTGTATCGGATGCGCACAGTGTGTTTTATTGCGGCGGCGCCGTAACGGACGCATGGCTTGCGCGCGTCGCGGCGCGAAAGCGTCCACAGGTAGTGATTGTGCGCAGTGCCGCCCATCTCTTTTGCGGCGATGAGACCATGCGGCAATTTACGCGTGGTGGACACCGACTGCGCGTCTTGAGGTCTGTTCCATTGCTTGGTGTCGCGGTCAATCCGACGACGCCGCGCGGCGGGCAGCGCCTTGAGCGCGGCGCGCTGATGCGCGCGCTTGAGGCAGAGGTGGATGTCCCTGTAATCGACGCGATGGAGGTGGATGCGTGTGCGCTTTACGACGGCTGAGACAGATGCTTACGTGGCGTGGGAAACGCTGCAGACGCTGTTTCCGACGCGAACGGCGTGCGGCGCGACGTATCGCAGCGCACGTGGACCGTTTTGCCGGGGGGATGAAGACGCGTGGCGGTGCGATCAGGCAGACGCGCGGGCGCTTGATGCAGCGTTTTCCTGCTCGCTGCCTGAACGCGCGCCGCTTTACGAGCGTCTGGCAGAGTTGCTCGATCAGTTTCCCGATACGGCAGCGGCGTGTGCCGCTGTCGCGCAAGGGCGCACACTCTCAGAGGCACAACTCGCGACGCTTCATCGCGCGATTCATTTGGCCATCGGGCTTGACACTGCGTTGGCACAGGTGTCCCTGCGCTTTTCTTGGTGGGACAGTGCGGCGGCGCAACCGTTCATTCAGCTTGTCGGCGGCGGGGATTCCGCCTTTTGTCTTGATGCGCTTGACGCCTCGCTCCGTGCGGCGTCGGATGCATCCGCGCGCGCTCGCCTGGCGCTTGATCAAGTGAAGCGAAACGTGAGTCGCGCGCTTCACGACGCGTACGGCCGCGCCATGCGCCGCGACGGCACGCTGATCGCGCCGCTTCATGCGCGCGCGAAGCAGAGATGCTTTGTGATCCGCGCCTGCGACTGCGCCTTACGACGCGCGAAGAGCGGGTGTATGACGTGGTGGAAGATGCCGCACAGGCGCGCGCGACGGCACAACTCGACGCGTGCGAAGGGATCGTTCGAGGGCTGCGCGCAGAGGTGTGCGCGCGCGTCTCAGGGACCCTCGCGAAAGATTCGCAGGCGCTTGAGGCACTGATGGTACAGATTGGGCGGCTGGATGATCTTTTCGGACGTGTCGCGGCAAGGCAGCGCGCCGGGTTTGTGTGGTCAGAGCTTGGTGACGCGCCGGAGCTTTGTGCAGGTCGCCCCCCTTTTTATGCAGCGTTTCAACCTGTGGATATCGTGCTCAAAACGCGTGTCACGCTGCTGACCGGGATGAACATGGGGGGGAAGAGCGCTGCGCTTCGGACGCTTCTCAGCGCGCAACTGCTGCACCAGTGGGGCGCGCCTGTGTTTGCCTCGGCGTATCGCGCGCCGCTCTATATGGCGCTGCGCTATATCGGCGGAGACCAGCAGGCGCTTGACGCAGGCATCTCCACGTTTGCAGCGGAGGTGCTTGCGATCAAGGAAGCGCTCGCGGGGGAAGATGTCTTATTGTGCCTGGATGAAGTGGGTCGTGCGACGAATCCGCAGGAGGGGGAGGCGCTGCTATTCGCGATCCTGCAAAAGCGTCAGACGGCGCGCAGTGGCGTCACTTTTGCAGTGACGCATTTTTCGCGGCGCTTGCCGGGTGCGACGCACCTCACCGTGCGCGGGATCAGCAAAGAGGCGCTTGCGATGTGTCACACGCCAGAGGATCTCAGGGCGCATATGGATTACCGGTTGACTACGGCAACGGGGACGGAACTGCGCCAAGGGATCGCAGTCGCCGCCTGGCTTGGGCTTCCCGCGGCGCTTGTCGCAGAGGCGGCGAGGTTTATGCACGGGGATGGGCAGAGTGAAGATGTGGAGGGGATGCTGGGTGCCGACTGCGAAGATGATGCTTGCGGAAGGGAAGATTGAAGAAGCGCGCGCGGAGGCGTCGCGCATCGCCGAGGATGTCACACGCTATATTCGCAAGCGTTCGACGGTGGCCGTGGAGCGCACGGTCTTGCGGTTGCTCGGAGTTGACGGCGTCGATGAGGAAGGCGTGCCGGTGGCGAACCTGATGGTCGATCAGGTGCTAAAGCAGGGGAAGTTGGCACACGGGGTCGCTCGCTACTTCATTCAGGCCTTGGCACAAACAGGGGGCGATGTGGCGACACTGTGCAGTGATGTGGCGCGCGGCGATGCAGACATTCTCTCGTTTCAAACGCTGCCAGAAGGAGAGATTCGCGCGCGCGGGGCGCAGTTGGCAGCCGCGGCGCTTGCGCGGATCGCGGCGCAAACGCACACAGCGCGAGGCGTATCCGCGCCGTCTCTCAGGCGGGCAGTCGCCGCTTCTCTACGTGATTGTCGCGACAGGCAATATCTATGAAGATGTCGTGCAGGCGCGCGCTGCGGCGCGACAAGGGGCGGATATCATCGCGGTCATCCGCAGCACTGGGCAGTCGCTGCTTGACTATGTGCCGTTTGGGGCGACGACAGAGGGCTTTGGCGGGACGTACGCCACACAGGAGAACTTTAAAATCATGCGCGCGGCGCTCGACGAGGTCGGTGAATCGCTGGGGCGCTACATCCGTCTGTGCAACTACTGTTCGGGGCTTTGCATGCCAGAAATCGCTGCGATGGGGGCGCTTGAGCGGCTTGACGTGATGCTCAATGACGCGCTGTACGGCATCCTTTTTCGCGATATCAACATGCAGCGGACGCTTGTCGACCAATCATTTAGCCGCATGATCAACGCGTATGCCGGGATTATCATCAACACGGGGGAGGACAACTACCTCACTACGGCAGATGCAGTGCAATCCGCACACACCGTGCTTGCGTCACAGTTGATCAATGAGCAACTGGCGTTTCGCTCAGGACTTCCGTCAAGCCAACTGGGGCTTGGGCACGCGTTTGAGATGGACCCGGAGATAGAAGACGGACTTCTTCTCGAGTGGGCGCAGGCGCTGATGGCGCGCGAAATCTTCCCGGAAGCGCCGCTCAAGTATATGCCCCCGACGAAGCACATGACGGGCAACATTTTTCGCGGCCACGTGCAAGACGCGTTGTTCAACCTGGTTGGCGTGGCGTCGGGGCAAGGCATCCAACTGCTTGGCATGATGACCGAGGCGATCCATACCCCGCTGATTCACGATCGGCAGCTTGCGCTCGAAGCGGCGCGCTATATTTTCAATAATGCGCGCCATTTGGGCGATGAGTTGATGTTTAACCCGGAGGGAAAGATGGTGGCGCGCGCGCGCCAGGTGCTGGATGAGGCGCTTGATCTTTTGCGCGATGTGCGGTCAAAGGGCTTGTTTCAGGCGATTGCAGAAGGCGAGTTTGCGGATGTGAAACGAACCCTTGAGAGTGGCAAAGGGCTGCGCGGTGTGGTGCTGCGTGAGCAGGATTACTTCAATCCGCTGGAAGATGCGCTGCGCGCCGCGCTAAAGCTTGATGAGGCAGACGCCGGCCATGTTGCGCGGGAAAGCGAGGAGATCAACGCGTGAACGATCTGATGCGCGTCAAGCCTTATGGCGATACGCTCCATGACGGTGTTGTGCAGGTGAGCTTTTCGCTTCCGGTACCTTTTGGTGAAGAGGCGCGCGAGTGTGCCCGACAGGTGGCGTCGGGCATGGGGCTGCTTGAACCGCAGGTTGTGCACATGGCGGATCTGGGAGAGCAGATGAGCTTTTTTGTGCTGTATGGCAAGGTCGCGACGGAGGTGGATTACACGTCGATTCGCGTGCCGAAAGTGGAGAGCCCCGTGCTCTCGTTCGTCGAGGTAAACGCGCTCATCCGCGAGAAGATCAAGCGCAAGATCGTGGTGATCGGCGCTTGCACGGGGACGGATGCGCACACGGTTGGGATTGATGCGATCATGAATATGAAAGGATACGCGGGAGAGTATGGGCTTGAGCGGTATCCGGAGATTGACGCGTACAACCTGGGAAGTCAGGTGGAGAATGAGGTGTTGGTGCGCAAGGCGCGCGAGCTGAACGCGGATGCGATCCTGGTTTCGCAGGTGGTGACGCAAAAGGATGTGCACATCCCCAATCTCGGTGAACTCGTCGACATGCTGGAGGCGGAAGGCTTGCGCTCAAAGTTGATTCTTATTTGTGGGGGGCCGCGCATTGGCCATGAGCTTGCGCTTGAGCTCGGTTATGACGCGGGATTCGGACCGGGGACGCTGGCGCCTGAGGTTTCTTCGTTTATTGTTCACGAGATGATCCGTCGCGGGTTACAATAGAGGGAGTGACTCGCGAGGAGGGTTTTTTATGCGCATCGAGTTGTACAGCCAGGCAACCTGAGCGCGCTGTCAGGCAGCCAAGGTTTGGCTTGGATCGTTGCATCTTTCGTTTGACGTGATTGATATCTATCAAGAGCCTGAACACATCGCGCTTTTGCGGGATCAGAAGATGGAAACATTGCCGGTGTTTCGCATCGGCGAGACGTGGATTCAGGGGTTTGATCGGATGAAGCTGCTCGCCGCGATCGCGGCGCAGTGGGAAAGCAACCGATGAAGCGGGTGTTTGGGCGAGATGAAGAGCGATGATAAAGAGCGACGATGGTGATGAATCATGAGATGGATTCCTATCGCTTCCCTGTCCAGTTCGCTGTTTGCAGGTATCTTGGGGACAGCGTATTTTGTCATTCCTTTTTATAGGAATTCTTCACAGACGCCAAGTATTCAAAATGCGAAAAGGGACCAAATACAACGTGTGCGAAACAGATTGACTCAGACTGCGCCAGTTCATCCCCAGGCATCACCTATCGCTCACGCAGCTCCACCGGCACATCTTTTGGAACCGTCAGTTACACCGGGTTTCGTACCGCCTATGCGTAATGGAGGTTGGCAATTCCCGTTTCTCGATCACGGGATGTATCATGTCACCAATTTGTGGTTGAAAGATCTTGTGTACATCCATGGTGTTTGGGAGGAGTAATTTGTCTTTTCGGGCACCTCCATCAAAAACCCCGCGCAGGGTGTTATCGGTGAATTTCTTGTTAACACGGATCAATTCAAGACATGGACCCTACCCAATCCTTTCAGGGGAGCTGTTCATATTTCTGGCGTGAACGGTGATCGAATCTCATTTTCAAGCGCGAACACCAAAGGGACACTCAACGTAACAACGGGGTTATTTCAAAACGCCCAAGTGCGATAAGAGGTACAAGCTTGTCCCGCATCGGAGTCGAGTTGTGCAGCGCATTGATACATCACTTGCCAACTCCGATAAAACGATAAATTTCTGTAGAAAATTTCTCGGCTTCCTCCGCGTGAGGAAAATGTCCGCTATTCTCGAAAATGATGAGTTCCGTATGCGAATTTTTGTGAAGGTAGGCGTGGATCTGATCCAGGCTCATCACGTAGTCGAATTTGCCCTTTAGGAGTAATGTAGGATGGTTTGGAATATGAGTTAAAAGCGATTGAAAAATGGCGCCCTCTTCAAATAATCTTTTTTGGTGCATACCAGCTTTGCCCCAATCTTCATCCGACAGAGAGGATCGTTTTACGATATCCTCAAAGAAATTCGCTTTTATACTGTGGACATAGAGACGGTTTCTATGATCGCCTAAGCCGTTTGTCAGGTCCGTAAATTCCGACCATAGTTCTGAAATGGAACGCTTAGATGTCGCAAAGATTAGATTCATGCAAGCTAATGACATATCTAGGTTTCCCAGTATGGCATACTCGGTTGCTGCACCTTGCAGTAGTGATCGTGCTGATGAAGCTAAATCAAAAGTACCATTTTCAAAAATAAGTTTGTCCACGGATGATGGATACGCATTAGCATAAAGCACGCCTAGATATCCACCAAACGAATGCCCTAATACGGTCCACTTCGAAATGGATAACGACTTTCTTATTTGTTCTATATCTTCAATTAAACGGTTGATGCCAAAGGAATCCGCATCAGTAATCGCGGGTGATCGTAGTACCCCCCGTTGATCGAATGTGATCAAGCGCACGTTTTCAATTAGATAATCCTGCTGGTATAAGACGAAATCATACGAACCGGTTCCCGGTCCTCCATGGAGATAGAGTAGTGGTGGAGCTGATTTTTCTCCAAAGTCTTCAACAAAAAGATCGGTCATGATGAATCCCCTCTCTGGCAAATGAGGAAACGAATGGTCGGGTATCAGTGTTCTCCACGTAAATATCGTATCGATTCATCTATATATTCCGATATTTTATTACGGCGGCTTTTATAGTTGCTCACGTTATCCAGCAATTTTTGATCGTATGCATGCGCCAGATTTGCGATATAGTTCAATAGACCCTCTTGGTTCGTTTCTTCAATATTGGATAGTTTAATTGACGCAGGTAGGTGTTCACTGTGACCCAATCGATGGATGTTTGTTTTTTCTCGAATGTCTCTTTCAATCATTTCAAGAGTTAGATACTCTCGGATTAGATCAAGGAGCAAATGCATTCCTATCAAATTGTCTTTGCGTGCGAATTTCTTAATAGCCATGGTGAACTTGAACCACGTTTTGTTGATCTCGTTCTCATAAGGGGAAAATGAAAGATCTGACTTCGCTATACCCATGACAGCTTTTGTAGGAATCTCGATGTGTCCGTACACGACCGTGAATGATTGATCTTTGAGTGCTTCGATAGAGGTCCATTCATTATACGTACAAAGACTTGAATCCAATAGATGAATGGACGATTCATATTCAATTGCAGTCCTATAGAGGATGGATTCTAATCCACGATATATCTCGCTTCCCAAGATATTCCCAATAGGATTGTGCGCGTGAATGAATCTGTCTTCATTGATTTCTATTTTCGGATGAAGAATCATCAAAATGTCTGTATCTGACCATAAATCTACTTGAACTCCAGTTTGTTGAGAACCTCTAAGAACAATCATGAGTTATGCAGTTGCTGTATAAATTTGGATCTCTATTTTTGTGTAAAGTTTATGAAATCACAATAAAACTATTGACATTTCTGGTACACCCCAAAAATCGACGAGAAGGCATCTAACGGCCTATCTCTTAGCGATGTGGGTGTGAACCATGGCTCGTTTATGTAAACCTGGATTCAAAGAACTCTCGTCTTTCAGTCGTGTGGGTGGCGC